>JAGCNQ010000138.1 GCA_017645845.1 Bacteroidaceae bacterium | reverse complement strand
ATTTTTTTCGCGTAAAATTGTGTGATTTTTTGCGTAAAAAAGTCATTTTCGAGCGTAAAAAGTTCATGTTGACACAGAAAAAGGGGTGTTTTTTCGCGTTTGACGACGGAAATCGTATAGTGCGACGATGGCAATCATCTAGTGTGATGTTTGTGATTTCGCACTGAAAGAGTTCATTTCGCGCAGAAAAAGTGCGATTTCGCACAGAAAAAGTGCAATTTCGAGCGGAAAAAGTGTAATTTCGCACAGGAAAAAGTGCATTTTCGCACAGAAAAAGGTTCATTTCGCACAGGAAAAAGTGCATTTTGGCACAGGAAAAAGCTCATTTTCTAGTGTGACGTTGGACGTTTTGACTGGGGTGTGATGGACAGAATGTTAAATGTTGCATGTATACGCAACAAAAAACACAGACTGTACCCCCTTACTCTATGGTCAATATTATCTATAGATAATATTGAAGAAATAATCTAGGGTATACTCCCTTTTAAATGTTGCGTATACATGCAACATTTTACTTTTGTTCCTGCCTTGTCCGTCCTAAAGTGGGGCTGAACTGCAAGCGCACATCCGTAAAGGCACAAGGTCTCCCTCTCTACAGCAATGCTTCGATGGCCTGCTCCAAGTCTGGGATGTCTTCCCATCGTGCCTGCATATCGCAGTTTCTATCAATCAGGAAGTAGCTGGGCAGGTGTGTGACGTTGTAGAGCGTCAGCATGTCGCTCTCCAGCCCTTCCTCGCAATAGACGCTGACCCAAGGCAGGGCTTCGCTGCGTTGTTTCCAGAGATGCTGGCTGGGGTCGAGGCTGACCTGATAGATTTCGAAGCCACGGTCGTGATATTTGTCGTAAATCTCGCGCAAGAGCAGGGTTCTTTCCGTGCTTCCGTCTATGGTGAATGCGGTGAAATCGAGCAGGACGACGTTTCCACGAAGGTCGCTGAGCGTCCTCTCCTGTCCGTTGATGTCGGGGAAGGTCATGTCGATGATACCCAGTTCGCGCACTTTCTCGCCGTCTATGTCGAGCACGATTTGCTGCGGTTTGGCTTGGCTGCGGCGGCATTCCTGGACGATGTTGCAGAGGTTCTGGGTGCGCGGACTCGATGGATATTTCTCGTTCCAGGCGTTTGCTATGGCATGCATCCAGGTCAGGTCGCTCTTGTTATGCATGGGGTCGAAGACGAGACTTGGGCCAAGCGTCTGGAAGCAAGCGTAATAGCTATAAGATTTGTCGTAGCGGTTGTGCAGGAAATCGCGTTTCACCTCGGCTTTGTAGGCCTCCACAAGTCCGTCAATCATGCTGTCGCGCTCCTCGATGGTGAAATTGCGGTCGGCTGCGATGCGACGTGCTTTTCGCTCCAGGTCGGCCAGTTTCAGGCAGAGCAGACGGATGGTGTCGCAGGTTCCGCTGCCTTCCACTTCGTAGCCGAACGAGAGGTCCTTCATGTCGGCCTTGATGCGGACTGTCTCTGTGCTGTCGATGACGAGGTTGATGCCTCCGCCGCCAATTCTGAGCCGATAGAATTCAGGACTCGTGGCGGCTGTTTTCTCGAAGCGGAAAGCGCCGTCCCCTTTCAGCCGAATGCTGTCGATGGCGACTGCCCCTTCGCCAAGGGTGAGGTGTTCCAGATAGAGCATCAGAGAGTCGGCTCCGCTGATGTCGCCCTCGATGCAGAACTTTTTCTCCTGCTTGCACGCGCAAAGAAAAACGAGTGCAAAAAGTATGAATAGTGTCTTTTTCATCATCCGATTTAGTGCTTTAGCGTGTGCAAAGGTACGAAAATTTGCTCAATAACAAATAATTATGAATTATGAATTAAAATTTGTACCTTTGTGCGATTTTTTTATATATTAGATGTAAAGGAAACAATAAGTTAAACAAAACAAGATGAACGTAATTACAAAGACAGTCGAGTTGCCTGATGGAAGAACCATCAGCATCGAGACCGGGAAACTTGCCAAGCAAGCCGATGGAGCTGTCATGTTGCGAATGAACAACACCATGCTCCTGGCCACTGTTTGTGCAGCCAAAGATGCCGTTCCCGGAACAGATTTCATGCCCTTACAGGTAGAGTACAGAGAGAAGTATTTTGCAGCCGGACGTTTTCCCGGCGGCTTCACGAAGCGTGAGGGTAAAGCGAATGACGACGAGATATTGACTTGTCGTTTGGTAGACCGCGCCCTCCGTCCCCTTTTCCCCAGCAACTACCATGCTGAAGTTTATGTGAATGTAATCCTCTTCTCTGCCGATGGTGAGGACATGCCCGATGCTCTGGCTGGCTTTGCCGCTTCTGCAGCTTTAGCTTGCAGTGATATCCCCTTCGAAGGTCCTATCTCCGAGGTGCGCGTAGCCCGTATCAACGGCGAGTTTGTTATCAACCCCACCTTCCAGCAGCTCAAGGAAGCCGACATGGACCTTATGGTCGGTGCTACCGAGGAGAACATCATGATGGTGGAAGGCGAGATGAAGGAAGTACAGGAAGCCGACCTGCTGGCTGCCCTCAAGTGTGCTCACGAGGCTATCAAGCCCATGTGCCGCTTGCAGAAGGAACTGAGCAAGGAACTTGGCAAGGACGTTAAGCGCGAGTACTGCCACGAGGTGAACGATGAAGAGCTTCGCGAGGCAGTAAAGGCTGCATGTTATCAGCCTGCCTATGACGTGACCAAGCAAGGTCTTGAGAAGCACGCCCGTGCAGAGGCCTTCGAGGCCATTCGCGAGCAGTTCAAGGAGAAATACGCTGCCGAGCATGCCGATATGGAAGCTACGGAACTGGAGGAGAAGAACACCCTTATAGACCGTTACTACCATGATGTAGAGAAAGACGCTATGCGCCGCTGCATCCTGGACGAAGGTATCCGCCTCGATGGCCGTAAGACTACTGACATCCGTCCCATCTGGTGCGAGGCAAGTCCCCTGCCAGGTCCTCACGGCAGTGCCATCTTCACCCGTGGCGAGACACAGTCACTGGCTACCTGCACATTGGGCACGAAGCTCGACGAGAAGCTCATTGACGACGTCCTCATCCACGAGTATCAGCGTTTCCTGCTTCACTACAACTTCCCTCCCTTCTCCACTGGCGAGGCTAAGGCACAGCGCGGCGTAGGTCGTCGTGAGATTGGTCACGGTCATCTGGCATGGCGCGGTTTGAAGGGACAGATTCCCGCAGACTTCCCCTATACTATCCGTGTGGTAAGTGATATTCTTGAGAGCAACGGTTCCAGTTCCATGGCCAGCACCTGTGCCGGCTGTCTGGCTCTGATGGATGCCGGTGTGCCCATCTCCGCTCCCGTCAGCGGCATCGCTATGGGTCTCATCAAGAACCCAGGCGAGGACAAGTACGCTGTATTGAGTGACATCCTTGGCGACGAGGACCACCTGGGCGACATGGACTTCAAGACCACAGGTACACCCAAGGGCCTTACCGCCACTCAGATGGACATCAAGTGCGACGGACTCTCCTACGAGATTCTGGAGAAGGCCTTGATGCAGGCAAAGGCTGGCCGCGAGCATATCCTTGCCGAGATGATGAAGACGCTCGACGCACCGCGTCCAGAGCTGAAGCCGCATGTACCTCGCATCGAGCAGATGATTATCCCGAAGGAGTTCATCGGCGCTGTCATCGGCCCGGGCGGAAAGATTATCCAGGGCATGCAGGAAGAAACCGGTGCCACTATCACCATCGACGAAGAAGACGGCGTAGGCAAGATTCAGGTGAGCGGTCCAAACAAGGAAGTCATCGATGCAGCCATTGCCAAGATTAAGACTATTGTGGCTGTTCCCGAGATTGGCGAAGTCTATGAGGGTACTGTGCGCAGCATCATGCCTTACGGCTGTTTCGTTGAGTTCATGCCCGGCAAGGACGGACTGCTTCACATCAGCGAAATAGACTGGAAGCGCCTGGAGACTGTCGAAGAGGCAGGCATCAAGGAGGGTGACAAACTGCAGGTGAAGCTCCTGGAGATTGACCCCAAGACCGGCAAGTTCAAACTCAGTCACCGCGTACTGCTCGAGAAGCCCGAAGGCTATGTAGAGCGCGAACGCCGTCCGCGTCCCGAACGCGGCGAGCATGGCGAACGTCGTCCTCGTCCCGACCGTGGCGAGCGCCGCCCGCGTCCCGAAGCTCCCGCAGCAGAAGAAGTAAAGTAGTTCCCGTAGCATAAACATGAAATGGGATGTGTCAGCTGGCACATCCCATTTCTTTTTTATTCGCCTTCGTTCCCCTATTCAATTTTGGTTTTTTATAATAATCCATAGCCGTAGTTTTTATAGGTGTTTTTATTATGTTAAAAAACATCTTTTGAGGCCTTTTGAAAAGTCCGGAACTTTTCATTAAAAGTTCGGAACTTCTCGCGAAAGGTTCGGAACTTTTCATGAGAAGTTCCGAGCCCTATTTTTTACCCCCAAAAGACCTCGGCAGAGGACGCCGAATAGACGACCATCAGTAACGAAGAAAAGACTATAATAAATAAAGAAGAGCGGATAGGCCTCTGCCGACCTGTCCGCTCTTCTTTTCGCTGCTATGACAGCTAAGGTATCATGTTACTTCACTACGACCTTGATTGATTCTTCACCTATCTTAACGATAGCGACTGAACCGGTTTGGAGAGAAGTTGCTATCGTAGCACTTCCCTTCTCGCTGGTAGCGGAGCCGTACTTCTTGCCGTCAATACCGTAGATGGCAATCTGAGTGCCTTCGCTTGCTCCCTGCACAGTGATGGTGCCGCCTTGTGACTGAATCAGTACAGGCACAGCTCTTACTTCCATCACGGCATCTTCATCGTCCAAAATGCCTTCTTTTGCAGGCTGCTGATCTATCCAGCATAGGATGCCTGTGGCTACAGCGCTATTATTGTAGCCGTCCTTTGTGGCGTAGACACTGATGTAATAGGTGGCTGTGAGTGTGATACTGCTGTTGGCACTGTTGCCGACGCCACTCTTTATATCGTCATCCTTTATTTCGTAATGGAACTCGACACCTTCTGTATCACAATAGAAACTCAGTTCTCCATTGTAATAACCGATGGTAGGAGTAGCACATATCTTTCCTTCCAAAGGAACGATTGTACCGAAACTGCTCCATGGCGAAGAGTTCTCATAAGAAGCGATAGATTCTCCGGGGACATAGAGTATCGCAGTAGCAATAGGCGAATTACTAAATGCACTGCTACTTGCCCTGGGAACAGTTTCTGCATAGCAATAGACACTGGCCAGTTTGCTGCATTCACGGAAGGCATTGCTGCCGATGCTCGTCATACTGTTAGGAATAGAAACTTCGGTCAGATGAGTACAAGCACGGAAGGCATAGCCGTCGATGCTAGTCACACCCTCAGGGATAACTATGGAGGTCAAGCCGGTGCAACCATCGAAAGCATAGCTGCCAATCTTGGTCACACTACTTGGGATAGTAGTATTCTTACAACCAACAATCAATGTATTTTTTGCTGTTTCTATAATAGCATTGCAGTTGTTACGGGAATCGTAGGTTGTATTCTCTTCTGCAACTTTGATGGAGGACAAGTTGCCGCAATCAGAGAATGCAAACGAACCAATGCTCGTCACACCACTGCCAATGATAACAGATGTCAGGCCACTGCAACCATAGAAAGCACCTCCGCCAATAGAAGTCACACTGTTGGGGATAGTAACAGAGGTCAGACCGAGGCACCAAGAGAAAGCATACTCACCGATGCTTATCACACTGTTAGGTATAGAGGCGGAGGTCAGACTGCTGCAATTATAGAAAGCATAGGAGCCAATGCTTGTCACACTGTTAGGAATGGAAACGGAGGTTATGTCGCTACAATTGTAGAAAGCATAGGGGCTAATGCTTGTGACAGTATAACCTTTCGCAGTTCCCGGAATGGTAATGCTGCCTGAGGTAGTCCTGTCTATAGCTGGTGAGGTTTCATTTCCTTCTACCTGACAAGTCTTGTTCTGGGCACTGATGACCTTGAGCGTCAATACAACTCCTTCTACGGTTTTAATCGTAAATATTTCGTCATCCAGCATCTCCTTTCCTTCAATGTTCGCGAAATTCTTCCAACCCGCGATGCCTTGATAATCTTCCTGCATGCCAGTGGGAACAATAAGTGTGGCATTCTGATAAGTATTACTGCTGAACGTGTCGTCACTGATGGGGAAAGGCTCTTTGATTTCCGAAGAGACATTCATAAGAGCCGTACAACCGCTGAAAGCAGATGCTCCTATGCTGGTCACGCTCTCTGGAATAATGATAGAGGTCAGGGTGCTGCAACCAGAGAATGCTCTCTCACCGATGCTCGTCACACTATCAGGGATGCGAGTATTCTTGCATCCTCTTATCAAAGTATTCGTCTGAGTCTCGATGATAGCGTTACAGTTATCGCGGGAATCAAACACAGTATTTCCGCTAGCAACAGAAATGGAGGTCAGGCTCCTACAACTGTCAAAGGCATTATTCCCGATGCTGGTCACGTTACGGGGGATAGTGAGAGAAGTCAGACCGGTACAACCAGAGAACGCTCTTTCACCGATGCTCGTCACACTATTAGGAATGGAGACGGATCTCATACCTGTGCAATCAGAGAAAGCATAGGAACCGATGCTTGTCACACCATTAGATATAGTGACTGAGGTCAAGCCTGTGCAACCAGAGAAGGCAGAGTTACCAATGCTCTTGACTGAATAACCCTTCACGGTCTCCGGAATGGTAATACTGCCCGTAGTAGCCTTGTCTATAGCCGGAGAAGCGATTTGGCAAGTCTTATTTGAAGCACTAATGACTTTGTATGACATTTCGACACCCTCTGCTGTTTCTGCCACAAACACTTCACCGTTTTGAAGTTCTTTCTCCACAATGTTTGTGAACTTCTTCCATCCGGACTTGGCCTGATAGAGTTCCCCTGTGAAAGCCGGGACGGTGAGTATGGCGTTTTGGTAAGTATTGCTACTGAACGTATTGTCGCTAATAGCGAAGGGTTCTTTGATATTCGAGGTAATGGCCATAAGGGAAGTACATCCATTGAAAGCTTCTTCGCCGATGCTGGTCACACCATTAGGAAGACTTATTGTCTTCAGATTGGAGTGTCCCTTAAAAGCAGACGAAGCGATGGCTTTCACCGTTTCGGGAATAACAGTGTTCTGGCATCCGAAAAGCAATGTATTGTCCGCAGTTCTGATGATGGCATTGCAACTATTCCGGGAATTAAACACCGTGTTGCCACCAGCAACGGTAATAGAAGTCAGGCTCCGGCAAGTGTCGAAAGCATTTCTTCCAATGCTTGTCACACTACGGGGAATATTAATAGAGGTCAGGCTGGTACAACCAGAGAAGGCTCTCTCACCGATACTCGTCACACTAGTAGGTATGGTGAAAGAAGATAAACCGCTACAACCAGAGAAGGCATAGGAACCGATGCTCGTCACACTGGTAGGTGCGTTAACAGAGGTCAGAGCACTACAATTATAAAAAGCATAGGAACCGATGCTCGTGACAGAAAAGCCCTTCGCATTTTCCGGAATAGTAATACTGCCAGAGGTAGCCTTGTTTATAGCTGGAGAACTGCTGTCTCCTTCTACTTGGCAAGTCTTGTTTTGGGCACTAATGACCTTGAATGTCATATTGACACCCTCTGAAGTTTGAGCCACAAATACATCACCATCTTCTCTTTCTTTTTCCTCAATATTTGTGAAGTTATTCCATCCTGCTTTTGCCTGATAGAGTTCCTTTGTATCAGGGGGAACGATGAGTGTGGCGTTCTCGTAAGTGGTACTGCTGAACGTATTGTCGCTGATAGCGAAAGGCTCGCTGATGGCCGAGGTAACAGTTATCAGGAACGTACAACCGCTAAAAGCAGATGCTCCAATGCTGATCACACTTCCAGGGATGTTGATGGAGGTCAGGGTACTGCAACCAGAGAAGGCTCTCTCGCCAATGCTCGTCACACTGTTAGGGATGCGGGTATTCTTGCATCCTCTTATCAAAGCATTCGTCTGAATCTCAACGATAGCATTACAGTTATTGCGGGAATCATATACCAAGTTTCCGCTGGCAACAGAAATGGAGGCCAGGCCCCTACAAGAGTCGAAGGCATTTTTCCCAATGCTAGTCACACTACTAGGAATGGTGAGAGAAGTCAAGCCTGTACAACCAGAGAAAGCTCTCTCACCGATGCTCGTTACACTATTAGAAATAGAAACGGATGTCAAACCATTACAATTATAGAAAGCATAAGAACTGATGTACTTGACGGAATAACCCTTCGCGGTTTCTGGAATGGTAACACTACCCGTGGTGGTCTTGTCTATAGCAGGTGAAGTACTTGATCCTTCTACCTGACAAATCTTGTTATTGGAACTAATGACCTTGAACGCCATATTGACACCCTCTGTGGTTGGAATTGTAAATATGTCGCCATCTTCATGTTCTTTTTCCTCTATGTTCGTGAAGTTCTTCCAGCCTTCGGTATCCTGATAGATTTCCCTCTTGGCTGCAGGAACGGTGAGTGTAGCAGTACGATATGTGTTGGTGCTGAACGTATTGTCACTGATAGCGAAAGGCGCTTTGAGATCCGATATGACGTCCGTAAGGCCCGTACAACCGCTGAAAGCAGCACTACCAATACTAGTCATACTTTTCGGAATACTGATAATCTTCAGATTGGAGTGTCCCTCAAAAGCATACGAATTGATAGATTTCACCGTTTCAGGAATGACTGTGTTCTGACAGCCGAAGAGCAGTGTGTTATCATTAGTCTTAATGATGGCGTTGCAGTTATCTCGGGAATCATATACTGTGTTTCCACTGGCAACAGAAATTGTGGTCAGATTCCTGCAAGTACTGAAGGCTCTACTTCCAATGCTGGTCACTTTTGGGGGGATAGAAAGGGAGGTTAGACCTGTGCAACCAGAGAAAGCATAGGAACCGATGCTCGTTACGTTGATAGGTATGGTAACTGAGGTCAGACCAGTGCAACCAGAGAAAGCATTCTCGCCAATGCTCGTCACATTGTTAGGGATGGTAACCGAAGTCAGACCTGTACAACCAGAGAAAGCATTCTCGCCAATGCTCGTCACAGAAAAGCCTCTTGCGATTTCAGGAATAGTAAGACTACCCGTTGTGGCCTTGTCTATAGCAGGTGAAATGATTTGGCAAGTTTTGTTTTGGGCACTAATAACCTTGAACTTTATTTTTACTCTCTCTACGGTTTTAGCTGTAAATTCGTCACCATCATGAAATACCACATTCTCGTCTTCTACAATGTTTGTGAAGTTTTTCCACCCTGCAATCGCCATATAGGAGTCCTCCGTTTCCATGGGAATGGTGAGGGTTGCGTTCTGATAAGTATAGCTAGTGAATGTGTTGTCGTTAATAGCGAAGGGTTCAATAATCTTCGAGATGACGGATATAAGAGCAGAACAACCAGTGAAAGCAGAATTGCCAATGCTGGTTATACCACTCGGAATACTGATTGTCTTCAAATT
>JAGCNQ010000137.1 GCA_017645845.1 Bacteroidaceae bacterium | reverse complement strand
TGGCAAGTTCTTCGCCAGCTTGTCCGAGTTGATAGGATGTCATGGGAATAAATAAAAAAAGGAAACCGGCTCTCTGGACGTGATGAAACTCCAGTATATAGGTTTTGGGCTGCGGTCCGCCTCCGTAATCTTTCGAATTCCTGCCGGTGGTACCAGTGTTCGTGGCGTCGTCAGGGTCGATAGCGCGCCTTCGACATACGCTTTACCCGGTAAGTGTAAGAATCGATGAGTTTCCCGCTCTACATATCCGGTTTCCCTGCTGCAAAGATAACAATATTATTTTAAATTTCCAAATTTTTCCCCTACTTTTTTAGTAAAAATGCGGATTGAGGTGGAATTATTTGGAAAAAGGATAATTATTTACGCGAATAGAGTTGATTGTTAACGGCAGTTTATTAGATTTGATAATTATGATTTCTAATAGACGTTCGAATCCGCTTCGATGACACTGCCGTCGCTGGCATGGAGTTTGAAGCGGATGTGTTTGTCCTTGGGCCAGGCAGGGAAGAGGATGGGGTCACCTGTCGCAGGGTCTTCCTGCAAGAGCATTTCTTCGAGGCCGATGAGGGCGGAGCCACCCCAGTTGTGATCAGGACTCCAGTCGAAACCAGGACCCCAGAATGCGGGGAAGCGATAGGGGCCATCCTGAAGTTTTTCCATAGTGAGACTGTAGGCATCTTCGGTCTGCCCGAGACAGGCTGCCCAGATGTTGTCTTGCTTCCAGCCTTTCGATGAACGATGAGCGAGGGCGACGGAATCACATTGGTAGGTATTCAAGGCACGTTCGTTGGCAACGTACTCGCCTTGTTCGCCTTTCTCCAATCCATAGATGCGCCAAGGCCATACAGGATAGAGTTGCGGTGTCTCGACGTTGTTTATGCGTTCGTAGGCGATGGCGGGAGCTATGCACTCCTTGCCTTGCTGCAGTCGTGTTGGAATAGGAGGGATGCGCGTGGCCAAAGATTGGATGTAGGCAAGGTTTGCGGTGTCGCCCGAAGTTTCCATGTAACTGATGTAATCACGGGTAACTCGCTGCAGGGCGGCAATAGTGCTCGAAGAATTGTAGGTCATCTTGTAGGTCTCGCATCCGGAGCCTGGAAAGAGGATGAGGTGACCATTGGCATCGAGACCACGGCGACCACGTTGTAGCGCGAGTTGCTGATAGTGCTCGTCGAAGAAGCGGAGACAGGAGAGGATAAGGGGTTCGTATTTCTCAATTGGGAAATTACTAGATGCACTAGATTGACTAGAATCTCTTGAGGCAGCGTATCGCCATGCTTCCAATGCCATTTCGCAGAACTCGAGGACGGTGTCCCACTCGTATTCGAGCCAGGCATTGTATTCGAGCCCTGGGTCAAAGTTGGCGGGGCGTTTTTGTCCATATTCAGCGGTGTTGGGCAAACCGAAGTTCTCCATCTGTTCAGTGAAGCACGCTCCTTCGTGGTTCCAATAGGCGCGGGTACGAATCTCTGCATTGTGAAGTAGCTTCAGGTAGAAGTCCAGTTGGGTCTGGAGCAAGTCGTAGTCTCCACTCTTCAACATCCCCCAATAGACGAGGCGCTGGTTTTGCGCTGTGAATGTTCCTCCTCCCCACTTGCGAAAGTCGGGTGTAGGGTGGAACTTGCCAGCCTTGAAGTTCGCCATACTGGCACTATCCACTTCGAGGGGATCGAAAACAAAGAGTCCTCCATTGAACTTGGTGGGATACTCACCTCCGTAGTTGCAGCCCAGTATATAGCGGAATAGTGTCACATTGAACAGAGCTGAGCCAAGTTCGTCATCGTCGTCGTCTGTCTCAAAGTAACAGCGATTCATATACTGTTTCCACCAGTTCTGACTGGCCAGACGGTCTTTTGACCGATTGACCGCCTTTTGTGTCGCTGCAATTTTCTGCTCCCACTCGATGAGCGACGACTGTTGTGTACAGAGTGTGATTTGGAAATGATGATGACGTGCTGTTCCGTTTGCCGAACCATAATGCCATTGGTGGAAAGGGCGACCATATTCGTCTTGGGCATCCTCATCCTCTAGGAACTGCCCACCAGTCAGCACTCCTCCGAAGATGCGATCCTTGAGCGGATTGAAGAGACTATCCTTCCAAGCGTCGAGTTGTTGGTCGTGGACCGTGTAGTCGAAGACTGTCTCGTTATGATTCTGATGGAAGAAGGTGAGGCAAGTAGGTGCAGGGCAGATGCTGTCGCGTCGTGTGATGCAACGATTGGGGTCGGCCTGCTTGGGAGCCAGCCATTTCCAGCTGGATTGCTGACCTTCGGCCTGTGTGAACGGCTGGTCTTTGGTGCGCCAACTTTGATAACTCAGGATTGGCAGGGTCTTTTGTTTCGCATCCACCTCGACATGGATGACGGGTTTGAACACATCGCACCAGATGGTGACTGTGACATCGCCTTGTGAGAGCGTCATCTGTCCCGTTTCGAGATGCAGCGTCTGCGAGAAACCGCTCTCATTCCAATTGGGGAATGGGCTCAACTCGAAACGTCCCAATTTCAGCATTGTGTTATTCTCGTCAAAAGTGCCTGATTGGGAAATGTAGAAACGGA
>JAGCNQ010000136.1 GCA_017645845.1 Bacteroidaceae bacterium | reverse complement strand
GGTAACGAGTACAAGATGACGGTTGATGTGGACGGCTTTGCCGTTTTCAACCGTGCGGACGGACAGCCTATCGCAGCAAACGAGTGCTATCTGAAGAGTGATGAACCCAGCGATGTTATCTTCTTTACAGAGGCAGATGCAGTTACAGGCATTGGTGAAGTTGAGAGCTCAGGGTTGATGGTTGACAGTCCTGTCTTCGATCTCAGTGGCCGTCGCGTGAATACTTCCCTCTTTACTCTTCCTTCTTCCCTGAGTAAGGGTATCTACATCCAGGGTAGTAAGAAGATTCTGCGATAACATTCCTTTCCACGCATAATCATTTCATATTATTATAAGAAAGGCTTGCTGCGGCAGGCCTTTCTTTATTTTATGATTTTTTTCTTCATATTATAGCGCTTTTTACGAAATTATCGCTATCTTTGCAGTCGTAGGCTGGAATATTGTAAAAAAAAGACATAATTATGAAGAGATTTCAATTGATGGCGCTGCCGTATGCGCCGGAGGCTTTAGAGCCAGTGATTAGCCGCGAGACCATCAGTTTCCATCATGGGAAGCATCTTGCCGCCTATGTGAATAACCTGAACGGACTATTGGAAGGGAGTCCCTTTATGGAACTGCCTTTGGAGATGATTGTGAAGCAGGCAGATGGCGGCATACTGAACAATGCCGGGCAGATACTGAATCACGAACTGTACTTCGAACAATTTAGCGGGAAGCCCCAGAAGAGTGCTCCGACAGGCAAACTCGCTGAAGCTATTGACAAGCAGTTCGGTTCGTATGAAGCCTTCAAGGACGAATTCCAGAAGAAGGGTGCGACACTCTTCGGCTCCGGTTGGGTATGGCTGTCAGCAGATGCTGACGGTAATCTCTTCATCACGCAGGAGGCGAATGCCGCCAATCCTGTTCAGAAAGACCTTACGCCCCTGCTGACCTTCGACGTATGGGAGCACGCCTACTATCTTGACTATCAGAACCGTCGTCCTGACCATCTTGCTGCCCTTTGGCAGATTGTCGATTGGAACATCATTGAAAAGCGCTATGAATAAGAAAAGTTTCCTCCTTGCTGTCCTTTTGGCAGCATTATCGCCAGCCATTATGGCGCAACAGAAGTTCCGTGTACTCTCGCCCGATGGCCTGACCTACCTCAATGTTCAACTCGCCGACGGTCGCCTTACCTATAATGCCGGTTATCGTACGTTGCAGAAAGCCAAGAAAAAAGGCGCTGTGGCTGACACGCTGGATGTGCCGATGGTACTTGAATCTCCGCTCGGTCTCTATACCAGCATTGGCGACCTGAGCAAAAACCTTGAGTACGTGCAGCAGGAATCTCCTGAACGGTATAACTACACAAATGAATATACCCTTCGCCAGGGAAAGCAGAGCAATATCAGTTCCGAGGAGAATACCCTAATACTCTTGTTCACTAATCCCGATGCAAAGGCAAAGAAACTGGTGATGATGGTAGGCTTCCGCGTTTTCAACAACAATATAGCGTACAGCTATCGCATCATGCAGGGGGCGGGAAGCCAGACAACGGCCATTGTAGTGACGGGCGAGGCCAGCGGCTTCCGTCTGCCTACCGATGCTACCGCCTTCATCTGTCCGCAGAGCGATCCGATGGTGGGTTGGATGCAGACCAAGCCCAGCTACGAGGAAGGCTATATCTGGGATGAACCCATCACCAAACGCAGTCAGTATGGTCACGGCTGGACCTTCCCCTGTCTGTTCCATGAAGGCGACAAGGGCTGGCTTCTCATCAGCGAGACAGGCGTCAGCAGCAACTATTGCGGTAGCCACCTGAGCGACGCTGCTTCTGACGGACTCTTCACCATCGCCTTCCCGATGGAGGGCGAGAACAACGGCTTTGGTAGTACAGGCGCTCAGTTAGGACTGGCAGACTGCAACATTTCCCCCTACGACTGGCTGACGCAATGGACACCCTACCGCACTATCACCTTTGGTCCTACGCTGAAGCCCATCGTGGAGACGACCATCACGTGGGATGTCGTGCAGCAGCTTTATGAGCCCAGCATCGACTACAAAGGCTCGCGCAACACGTGGTCGTGGATTATCTGGCAGGACGCCAGCATCAACTACGACGACCAGGTGAAGTATATCGACCTCGCCTCCAGCCTCTGCTGGGAAGGCTGTCTCATCGACGGCGGCTGGTACGAGAACATTGGTCGCAAAGGCATGGAGAAGCTCTTTGCCTACTGCAAGGAGAAAGGCGTACGGCCTTGGGTTTGGTACAACAGCAACGGCGGTTGGAACAACGCGCCCCAGAGTGCCCGTCAGTGTATGCACAACCCCATCGTCCGCAAGCAGGAAATGAAATGGCTGCGCGACGGCGGTGTGGCAGGCATCAAGGTGGATTTCTTCGGCGGCGACAAGCAGGAGACGATGCGCCTGTACGAAGCTATCCTCTCCGATGCCAACGATTTCGGCATTCAGGTAATCTTCCACGGCTGTACGCTGCCTCGCGGTTGGGAAAAGATGTATCCCAACTACTGCAGCTCCGAGGCCGTCCTTGCCTCTGAGAACCTCTACTTCAGCCAGGGCTTCTGCGAGATGGAAGCGCGTCACGCCTGCCTCCATCCCTTTGTCCGCAATACCACAGCCTCGATGGAATACGGCGGTACCGTGCTCCAGAAACGCCTCCATAAAGAGCCTGGCAAGGGCAACACCCGTCGCACCTCCGATGTCTTCGAACTTGCCACAGCTATCGCCTTCCAGTCGAGCGGCCAGAACTTCGCCCTCACACCCCGTAACCTTACCGATCAGCCGCAGTTCGAGATTGACTTCATGAAGCAGGTTCCCACCACGTGGGACGAGACGCGCTTCATCGACGGCTATCCTGGCAAGTACATCGTCATGGCCCGCCGTCACGCCGACCGCTGGTATCTCATTGCGATGAATGCCGAGAAGGAGGCCAAGCCCCTTACCCTCGAACCTACTGTGCTAAGCGGCTTCTCTGCCGAGAATGCCGTCCTCCTCACCGATGGTCCTGACGGCCAGACACCTCAGCAAGAGCCCCTCAAACTCGACAAGAAAGGTCGCGTGACTCTCACCATCCAGCCGCAATGCGCTGCCATCATCTTCTGAAATGGAATACGAACACCACCCGTTAGAGCCATTCCTGCCGGAGAACGCACGTCTGCTTTTCCTTGGCAGCTTCCCTCCGCCAAGACAGCGCTGGTGTATGGAGTTCTATTACCCTAACTTCAACAATGACCATTGGCGCATCGAGGGGGCAGCATGGTTTGGTGACCGCAACTACTTCGTGGATGCGGTGGGGAAGTGCTTCCTCAAGGACAAGATTGTGGCGTTCCTTCGGCAGAAAGGGATAGCCCTCTATGATACTGCAAAGACGGTGAACCGATTGAAGGGCAATGCCTCGGATGCCTTCCTGGAGATTGTGGAACCGACGGATATCCGTGCCTTGCTGCAGCACATACCACAGTGCCGCGCCATTGCCACTACGGGCGAAAAAGCCACTGGCGAGGTATGCCGCTACTTCGGTTTGAACAGCATCCCTGCCTTGGGAAGCAAGACCCGGCTCGAAGGGGATCTGGTCCTCTACCGCCTGCCCTCATCGTCAAGGGCTTATCCCCTGGCTTTCGAGAAGAAGGTCGAGGCCTACAAAACACTATTCCGTGAAATATTCCTATTATAATTAACCATTAACCCCCTAAAACCTATGAAAGAACTGAAAGGAACCAAGACCGAGCAGAACCTCAAGGAGGCTTTTGCCGGTGAGAGCATGGCCAGGAACAAGTACACCTACTTCGCTTCCAAGGCAAAGAAGGATGGCTACGTGCAGATTGCCGCCATCTTTGAGGAAACGGCTGCCAACGAGAAGGAGCACGCCAAGATGTGGTACAAGTACTTGAACGGCGGAAGCGTGAGCGACACTCCTACAAATCTGGCAGACGCTGCCAACGGTGAGAATTTCGAGTGGACGGATATGTATGCCCGTATGGCAAAGGAGGCTCGCGAGGAAGGCTTCGACGAGATTGCCGAGAAGTTCGAGTTGGTTGCTGCCATCGAGAAGCATCACGAAGAGCGTTACCGTAAGTTGCTGAAGAACATCGAGGATGCCGTTGTCTTCTCTCGCGAGGGCGATGTCATTTGGCAATGCTCCAATTGCGGCCACATCGTCATTGGAAAGCAGGCACCAGAAGTCTGCCCCACCTGCGACCATCCGCAGAGCTACTTCCAGATTAAGGCAGACAACTACTAATCCCCATGAAAGATTATTCTGACTCGATGAGTCCGGATGAGGCTCGTGTCTTTCGTGATACCGTGCTTGATATCGTCAGTCAGATACCTCGTGGCTATGTAATGAACTACGGCCTCATCGCCACTCTGGCGGGTTGGCCGAGCCATGCACGTATGGTAGGGCGTACGCTGCGCTATACTCCAGGCGCAGAGCATTTGCCCTGCCATCGTGTTGTTAATGTAGCGGGCCGCACAGCACCGGGTTGGCAGTGGCAGCGCTCGCTTTTGGAAGATGAAGGCGTGACCTTCCTGCCTAACGGCCATGTTGACATGAGCCGTCATTTGTGGCAAATGGAGTGAATATAGGATAGTAACGCTACCACATATTATTGCTGCGCACGGGAAATATTTTTTCTCTGCGCAGCAATAATTTTTTCTCCGTACAGGAGTTAAAAATGCTCCCTTTTTTTCTAAAAATCGCAATTTAATATCACAATATCACACCATAAAACCCTGACAATCAATGAGTGTGATATAGTGATATTAAAATTAAAAAAATAAATAGGTGGCTTTTGCGTTTCGGCCTTTTGCTGTGAGAGAAACGGCCTTTCTCTTTCTGCGAAACAGGCTTTTGCACCCTCGCGTAGCTGCATTTGTTCCCTCGCGTGGCAGCAAGTGCTCCCTCGCGAGGCTGCATCTCACCCTCTCCGACCTGACTGCTGCTCTACTCCGACCTGAGTGCCGCTCTACTCCGACCCGACTCGCGAAGGGGCAGAATATTGAATACATCAGGTTATAAAGCAGAGCGAAAAGTTCTTTACCCTTTTTATTCGGCCTTTTTTATTATTATTCCGATAACCTATTCCCTAATCTCTATTCCCTAATCTTTATTCCCTAATCCGTATTTTTCTCTATTTGTTTTGGTAATAAAAAGAAAAAACGTAACTTTGAAGGCAGAAAAAGCAAACTAACCATTATGGCAAACTTGGCAACAATGCCCACACAGGGACAGATAATAGTAAACATTGACGACATTTCGTTGATGAAAGATATTAAAAAAGCTATCAGTCTGTTAAAGGGCGTAGGAAAGATTACTGTTCCACGCCGCCGCAGACTCTACTCTTCCTATGAACTTTCGCTCCGCGACCTTGAAGAAGGTAGAGTGTATGAGGCAAAGGACGTGGATGACTTGTTCCGGCAGTGCTTGGAGGATTAGCTATGTACACAATTCGATTTACTGGCGAGTTCAAACACCAAATGAAGTTGTGCGAACGGCGAGGCTATAACATGGATTTGCTTAGAGAAGCTATACGTATTCTTTCCATCGAAGGCAAATTGCCGGACAGCTATCTTCCACATGTTCTTCATGGTGACCGAAAAGGTCAATGGGAATGCCACATACAGCCCAATTGGCAT
>JAGCNQ010000135.1 GCA_017645845.1 Bacteroidaceae bacterium | reverse complement strand
GTGACGCTGATGTCATTTGTGAGCTTGAACGTGCCGCCGTTGTAGGCTTCGAGGTTCGTGGAAAGCTCGTTCCAGTCGTCGGTACTGGTGATGAGCCAACTGCCGGAGGCATCCTGCGTGAGCTTGGCGATGTTCACCGCCTCGGGGCTGAGACCCACGAGGGCCAGCATCTGGTAGTGCCAGCCGGTGGCGGTGGCATCCCACTCCGGGGCTGACGGGTCGAGGGCGAAGAGGTTGAAGTAGCCGTCGGCATAGCCGCCCCACCCCCAGTTCACGTGAAAATAGTTGCCATCGGCCTTATAACCGTCGATGACGAAGGCATGACCGCCGCACTGTGCACCGTTCTCGTCGCCATTGAGGGCGGAGTAATAGACCGGGCGACCCTCATGCACCTCTTTATAAATCAGGTCCTCCCAGCCGTCGGTCGTGTAGGCTGAGGCACTCTTGAACGTAGCACCATCGTCGTAGCCCAACTTATTCACAAGGGCATAGCGGGCATCGCCGTTGTAGGCACCTGAGGAAAAACCGTAGTCCATCTGTGCTGCCTGTCCACAGTAGCGCATCAGCGTGGCCACGGCTGCTATCTGGGTCGATGTTTCCGAGCCGTCATAGCTCGTGAGCATGTTATCCCAGTTGAAAGTGGTGGCACCCCATGCCGACACGTTGATTACGTTGGTAGTCGTGGTGTAGGCAGAGAGGCTCGGCACCTGCGTTGTAGGGTACTTGTGATAGTAGGCTATCTGCGCAATCGCCGTGGCAACACAGCCTGTGAGAGCAGTCTGGTCGTTAAGCGTGGGACAGTAGTTGTTGTAAGGGGCCGTCTGGTTCCAGGTGGTGGTCAAGAGCGGAGAAACATCGGTCATCGCACCACTTATGCGTCTGCGTGAGTTTAAGGCAGATGCTATGGAGTCGGTTCTGGCCTCTGTCTGTCCAAGCGATTCAATCTGACGGGCGTATATCGCCATCATCTCGCGCAGTGCGGCAGGCGCTTTGTCTGCGTCGAAAATACCACTGTCGGTATAACCGAGGATAGGACGTACCCTGTCATCACCAGAAACTATGACAAAACCGTCCTGTTCTCCTATGTTGAACACATAGAGAGAGGACTCCCCCGTTGAAGTGGAGTAAAGTTCCGCTGGAGTACGAGCAGCCGCAAGACGCTTCCCGTTTGTCGATTGGTACTGGGTTTGCAGGAAACTCTGGGCTTTTGCCCTTGCTTGTTCTTCAGTGATACTGCCGGCTCTTGCGTTGAACGTGAACAGCAGCATCGCTACAATGAGTAACGTGAGTCGTAATGCTAATTTCATAGTAACTATTATACAAAATGATTATAGGCTTTTCGGTATTACACCTTTGAATATTCAATTATTTGAGAATAAGTACATGCAAAAATAAATACAATAGTGATGACCTCCAACTTTCTACTAAAGAATTAAGTTGAAAGAACAGAAAATCTACGGAGTTCCGTAGGTAATTCGAGCGATTTTCGTCCAATCAACAGCGCCTTTTCAGCGACTGTGGCAATAAATGAGCAATAAAAATTTATCTGCATTTATCTATTTCTTGCTAATTCTTTGCGCAAATATAATAAATCAGGCAAAGAGCGCAAACTCTTTGCCTGAAAATATTCATGCCGAATGATCAAATCCACTGATTTCCGTAGGTGGTTGGAGCATCTACCGGGTCAGTTAATGGCACATATGGATGAAAAGATGAAGCATACAACTGCTCAAACAACTATTATGGGCAAACAGCACGAACGGAAAGACCCAGAAAAAGAGGGGAGTATTGCAATTGCACAAATGGAGAACGGAAAATCAGGAAGAACGCTTGACTACTATTTTCCGGATCAAGTGTTGATGCCCAATAATTGCCATCTTTCCCATCCAACAAGAACTCATCGTAGAGACAACCTCCTGCTGCTGGCAAGAAGATTCTACCGCCATTTGAACCGGTAAAGAGATAGCCATTCACGTCATTTAGGCTTGTCCACTCACAGGTGCAATTATCCATAAGTTCCTGAAACATTTCGGAAGAGGGGATTCGCCAAGGGTCACCCCACTTCACCGTAGCCACATCGTATTCGGTGCCGGCGATGTCGTCGCCAATATAATCGCAATCATCCCAATCTCGTCCGTACTTATACGAATCCCAATCATAGTTAATCTTTTCCTCTGTTTCACCCCAGGCATAATATCCTCCATATTCATCGGGGGTTAAAGCATCGACATTGCAGCATGCCCACTTCGTGCCCGAAGGTAGGCCAAGATCTATCGAATGAGGATGATGCTCGTCGGGACAGGAAAGGCTGACTGTCGAGTCGCCAGGTATCTCTAACGAAGAACGGAACGTTATCTTGCGGATGCTATTGACATTGAACTCGTTCTGAGTGTTGTCCTTCGTCTTGACTATCATAATCTGCTGTGCCTGCAAAGAAAAAGAGAGGACAGCAAGCCACGTGAGCAGGATATGTTTCTTCATTTTCGATTGATTCTGAGGGTCCTGTTCGAATTGATGTTGAGAAGATAAATGCCTTTGGGCAGGTCGGACAAGGAGATCTCGTAACGATTACCCTGGGCATTGACACGATTGGGATAGAACGTGCCATCCACACCATAAAGGAGGACACGTGCTTCGGGTGAAGCATGAAAGACAACGATGAGGTCGTCGCTCTGCCAAATCATGCGAAAGTCTTCTTCCTCACGCAGAGCATGAATCGAAGCTGGAGCTTCATCAAAATGGAAATTCACCACATCGGCCAATTCATACTCCGACATTTCCCCTTCGACGCTGACGCAAAGCCTTTGGTCGGCGAATGTGAGCATCGGATGTTTTGAGAGCCCGATTGACACCTCCGAACCATCGGTAAAGTCAATCACCATCAGGTAGTCGTTCGCCCACATCCAACAGCTTACACTAAAGCTGATTAATAGTAGCAACAGTCTCTTCATATCGTATGTAATAGTTTTTGTAAAAAGCAGTTATTGACAGACAGCGCGAACAGATTTTCCTCTGTAGCGACGGTCTCCGAAATCCGTATCCACCAATTGTGAATTAAAGAAGAAGCCAAGCCCACAATGCGGGATTTCCGAATCGTAGGAGGACGCCCAGTAATGTCCATAAGTACCGACAAAGGTGACAAGGAACATCGAACGATGGCCACTAGCAGGCAAGAAGATTTTACCACCGCTCGGACCTGTGAAAAGACGACCGTTCACACCGTTGCGTGTGGTCCAGATACTGCGGCATTTCGAATCGAGTTCCTGACATTGTTCGACCGAAGGCATCCTCCATGAACCGCCCCAATTCGCCAGAGCCGCATCATATTCGGTGCCTGCTATATCATCACCAAGAGTCTGATAGGAAACATCAGCATCGTAAAAACCATCTCCGTCATTATCTATTCCTGAGTTATAGAGATAGGTAACATCATCGTAGATATCCTTCTCCTCGGTTTCACCCCAGGCATAATACCCTCCATATTCTTCGGGCACGGAAGCTCCAACGTTGCAGCATGCCCACTTCGTGCCGGACGGGAGACCAAGATCAATCAGATGAGGATGATGTTCGTCGGGACAATTGTGATAGGCTATCGAATCTCCAGGAATATCTCCTATAGAAAGGAATAGGACATCACCGATATCTTTCACGTTGTATTCATATACCGAGTTGTCGTTCATCTCGATGACCATTACATCCTGAGCCTGAACAGACAATGCCATGCAAAAAGCCGCGATGATTGTCCAAAGGGTCTGCTTCTTCATTTGTGATTAATGTTGAATTATTGAAATTTCACGTGCAAAGATAACAAAAAAAGCAAAGAGCGACAAACTCCTTGCTATAAAATGTAAGAGAATTATCAGTAACGATGGTAATCTGAAGTGGATTTCGCCAACTATAAATACTAATTTATATACCCTTTTGCAATTCCTTCCTTGACGAGTTGTGCCATATTGGCTGCCCCAAGTTTACGCATGATGTTCTTGCGGTGAAACTCGACCGTATTCGGTGAGACAAAGAGACGCTCGGCGATCTCCTTGGTAGCGATTCCATCTGAAATAAGCTTCAGAACTTCAATCTCGCGTTCGGAAAGGGTCTGATAGTTGGCCATCTCTTCACATGCCTCCCGAAAATGTGCGCTAAAGTAATTGTTGCCATCGAGAACACGATTCATCGCAATTTGCAGTTCAGCAAGGTCATCGGTCTTCATAACAATGGCATTGGCGCCACTGTTTATCATCTGACGTAGATTCCACAACTCGTCGTGAATGGTGTGGAAAATAAAGGCACTATCGGGAGACAAAGTCCTTAGGCTCTTCACCAACTCAATACCTGTCATGTCAGGCAGCTCTACATCGATGATAAAGATACTATAAGGAGCTGTATTATGAGCAACTGTCAGTTCGAGTGCTTGACGAGCGGTAAAGGCACAGTCAATTGATGAAAACAAATGAGTCCCTTCTGCAAGTGTCTTAAGTCCTAAAGACACAATCCTATGGTCTTCAATTATTAGTAAAGAGTATGTTTCGGTATTATCCATCATACAACAGTCTTAAAACTACATTTTCACATGCAAATATAGCAAAAAAAGCATAGAACAACAACTCTCAACTAAAGAAAATATATAATGCGACCAGAAAACTACGGACATCAGTAGGCAAAATAAATGATTACAAACTCACTTTGAGACACCAATAGTCATTTTTCTGCTCAGTTGTCAGCGTACCTCCTATACTATTAACACGATCGCGCATAGACTGCATACCTATGCCTCTCCCATCGCCTTCACGCACTTCGCCTTTAGACATGACAAGAAGTTGCAATGCTCCATCCTGATTGATGAGAGACACATCGGCTGTGGCATCCGGTTGGTGTACGATAATGTTCCCTATGGCTTCCTGCACGATTCGATAAAGCTGGTAACTGGTATTGTTAGGAATCTTTTCCCATCCGGTTCCTTCTGCCTTGAAGTTGACAGCAGGTTTTTCGATGTGTGACAAATAGTACGCCAATGCTTCATTGAGCGAAACACCCTGATTGAACTGAGGTGGCATAAGTTCGTGAGAAAGATGACGCAAGGTGGTACGCAAGGCACTTATCTGCTGACAGACTTCGGGAATATCGGGCTGTTCAGCACGCAACTGAATGCCCATGGCAAGCAGTTCATTGCAAGCTCCGTCATGCAGCTCGTGGGCGAAACGAGTACGCTCCTGTTCAATGCCATCAATATATCGTTGTGCCTCTTGAATCTGGGCGCGCTGACGGCGCTGGCGAATCCAAAGCAGAAGAACAGCGATGATGGCAAGCAATACAGCCAAAACAGCTATCAACTGGCTGATCCTACGTTGGCTAAGAGCCTGCTTCTCGTTGAGTTGCGCCACCTCGAGTTCCTTCTCCATCACCCGGTAATTGGTGGTAAGCTCATCCAATTTGGCTTTGCTCTCTTCGTTTTGAATCGAATCCTTAGCTACAATCGACTCAGATTGGAGCTGATAAGCATCTTTATAGCGTCCCAAACCAGCAAGGCATCGAGCTTTCCAAATCAAATGGGCAGGCTTGGCGGAATAGCTTCTTGACGCCGTTTCAATTCTTTCTAATGTCTGCAAGGATTCCAAAAAACGCTCCTGCCTCAGCAAGATATTAGCCTTTGATTCAAGAATGCCTAGAGCATTGTCATTCTCTGGTGGTAGCATCGCTGCAAGTTCCTCGCCTCGCTTTAGGTAGTAAGTGATATCAGCGGCATCGGGAGTTTCCTCAAGAACACCAAGAATATAGTGGATAATCTTCACCTTCAGATATATGTGATTCAAAGAGTCTGCCTGCCCGAATGCCTGAGTCAGGACATCGATAGCTTCATCATAATGCTTTTCGAAAAACAAGGCGGTTCCCTTATTAGCCAATGCCGAGACACCCTCCACCTCATCATTTGCCTTTGCAGCAGCCTCCATTGCCTTTTCAGCATATCGAATACTTTCTTCCAAACGCCTATCTTGTGTATAAAGCACAGAGAGATTGTTGGCAAGGAAAGCTTCATTGGCATAATCTTCGGCTTGAATGGCCACTTCAAGTCCTCGCTGATAATAGACAGCAGCCGAGTCGATTTGCCCCAAACGACGATAAGCGATGCCTACGTTTCCGCAAAAGGCAGCAAATTCCTCTGCATTTCCTAATCGACGATTCAATGCCAATGCATAGGGAGCCAACTCCACAGCCTTCTGCGAATTGCCAGTGTTTATGTTGTTAAAAACAAGCTCATTGTAAAACAGGGCCAACATTGTATCAGGAGCATCTGGATATACCTCAAGTCCACGATTAAGACAAATGGCACCGGAATCAAGTTTACCCAACATGTCATATAGATATGACTTGTCTAAAAGGGCCTGAGCCTGTCCAGCCGGATAATTACGACTTTCAGAATATGCATACGCACTATCGAGCAAAGCAAATGCCATGCTGTATTCTTCGGCTTCGTATTTCTGCTCAGCTTCTGCAATCAATTGATGTACCTGATCAATATCGTCATGATGTTGCACACATGCAGAAAACAATACGAGAAGAAAAAGTGAGATTTTGTAATGTGTCATTATTGTTGTTAGGATTAACATGTAAATCGGGTAGAACCGAGAATCGTTCCCCACTGGACTTATTATGACAATTAGTGTATAAAACGACGCGGCAAAGATACATATTATTTATAATAATAACAAAAAACATTACAAAAAAAAGCCAATTCTAATTACTTTTAACGATTTGTTTCCGAAATTGGCAGTTTGATAGCAAATTTGTACTAAACAAGAATAATCTTTCAAAAAATGACTCGGGTGCCTAAGATGTGGATGTCGGCAGCGTTGAGGAGGGCGGTGTCGATGGCTGGTTGTGTGCCATTGAGCAGACAGCGGCGGCAGATGGTGAGGATCTTGCCCATACTGTTGGCACCGTGATAGATACCGTTAGCATCGGGCCAGGTGGCCCAAACGGGGTCGTGCTTGACGACTTCGACGATGACGCGATCGTCGGGCAAGGAGAGCAGATGGTCGCGATAGGGTTTGCTGCCCAGGCACTTTTGCCAAACGCACCAGAGCATCCACTGATGACGGAAGGTCGGGAAGTCGGGGCGTATCTGCTTGGCATACTTGGCTTTCTTGAAGCGACGTGCTGCATAACCGCTTTTGGCGGTGAGCAGGTCGCGCTGTATTGCCAGGGCATCGTCGCCGGGCCAGCTCCACTCGCCGCAGAGGTAGAGGAACTCGACGCATTTCCACTCATAGCCGAGGCAGGTGAAGGGGAAGCCTATGGCTTGATTGCCGAGGTGCAGCTCTATGCCGTCGCACGTGTCGTGGGGACGGGAGTAGGTGAGCAGACGGAGGTGGCGAGGGTCGAGGGATGAGGGGGCAGGGATGGCGGCCTCGGTGATGGAGGCGTTGTAGTGGGATGAGGGGGTGGGC
>JAGCNQ010000134.1 GCA_017645845.1 Bacteroidaceae bacterium | reverse complement strand
CTTCGATTTTAATATCACTATATCACACTCATTGATTATCAGAACGTTAAGATGTGATATTGTGACATTAAATTGCGATTTTGGACAAAAAAGGGAGCATTTTTAATTCCTGTGCGTAGGAAAAATTACTGCTCCGCAGAGGAAAAATATTTCCTGTGTGCAGCAATAAAAGACAATCCTTATTTACAAAAAGACGCCCCTAGAATTCATATCCGAGATTCAGGTAGAAGTACACTTCCTTGGTGTGGTTGCTATAGCCGAGTGAGGCACCGACAGGGCCGAACATGGTGCTGTAGTAGTAGGAGCCCTGGACTCCCAGGAGGACACGGTTGTCGAAAATCTCCTTTGTCTTCTCTGCCTGCAAGGCACCGGCTACCTTGAGCCGCACATAACTCTTGCTGCCGAAGCGTTGCTGCGCCTGCAGTTGGGCTGCAATGAAGTGTTTGTCGATGTACTCTATGTGGCCGATGCCGGCGAAGGGCATCTGCTGCTCAGCATAGTGGCCGAACCAGTCACCACCGATGACATTGCCGAAGACGTGTGGGACGGTCTTGCCGAAAAGCAGGCGGCCGTAGAGCATGGGCTGGAGGGTGAAGCGGCTGGTGATGGGGAATGACATGCGCCAGTCGGCACTAATCTTGTTCGTGCCTGCATTGCCGCTCAGTTGGACGAAGTTGTCTGTCAGGTAGGCATACTCTGCATTGAAGCGGGCACCGCGGGTGGGGAAGTACCAGTTGTCCTCGTTGTTGTAGTTCAATCGGGCGCGGTAGCTGAAGTAGTGTCCATTTTGGAGTGTCACCAGTTTTGACGTCTCCACACCGAGCTTGTCGCGGAAGTGCATGTAGTCCCAGCGAAGACCCATCTGCAGATTGATGTGGCGCAGGTCGAAGTTGAACGGCAGGAACTCTGCCTGGAACTGGTTATAGCGGATGTTATATATGAGGTCGCCGCCCTCGTAGGTGTCTATGTCGTTTCTGTAGAAGGTGTAGCTGAACGTGGGACGTGTGAAACTGCGGGGATGGACGGTGAGTTCACCGCGTGCCATCATGCGCTTGCCCAGTCGCAGCGTGATGTCGGTATTGACGGGTGTGGCTGTCTTCAGCGGTATGTCGAGGCCCAACTGTACGGCGGCATGTTCCTCGATGTCGTAGCGTGCTCCGGCATGGAGCTGCACCGACTTGCGTTCGCCCGCAGTGAGGATGACGCGCACGCCGTCGCCCTCCGTCACCAGCCGACATTCGGCAGTCTGATAGAAGAGGTCGATGCGCATGCATGTGGTGAGTTCCTGGGACAATGTGGCGTCGATGCTATCCCTTGCTCCCTGTCCCTTGCTCCCTGCTCTTTTGCCCAGATGGAACTTTTGGCGCAGGAACTGCTCGGCCTGCAGCGTCATGTTTTCGAAGGTGTAGCCGGTGACGGCTTGCTTCTCGGTCATCACTTGCGGACGCAGCGGATGTGGGATGACGGGACGGTACGAATCGTCGATGCCGATGCGCTGCTTCAGGGCGATGATATCGTCCCAGTGGCGCATGGCTTCATCCTCGCCGCGGCGGATGAGTGTGTCAATGGCGGTGGCCGAGAAACTGGCGGTGTTGTAGCCTTTCGTATCCACCTGCAGGTGGAGGTCGGTGATGGCAAGGTTATCGTCGAGCTTGTTCTTACAGTTTATGTCGATGATCTGGTTGAGGATGCTCATCGTGCCTCCCAAGTCCTCGGCTGTCTTCGGCGGGCCCTGCACGGTGACACCAATGATGATGTCGGCCCCCATCTCGCGGGCGATGTCTGCAGGGTAGTTATTCTTCATACCACCATCGACCAGCACCATGTCGCCCAACCTGACGGGCGAGAAGGCTGCGGGGATGGCCATAGAGGAACGCATGGCCTGCGGCAAGCGTCCGCTGTGGAATACCACCTCGCTGTTGTCGATGATGTTCGTGGCCACACAGGCAAAGGGAATGCACAGGTCGTGGTTGAAGTCGAGCGAGTCGGTATAGCCTACGCACAGCTGCTGGAACAGTTCTGCCAGGTTCTTGCCCTTGATGAGACCGCCCGAATTGGTTTCCTGCCGGTTCCTCTTGCCGAAGGTCATGCTGGTTGTGATGAAGTAGGTGTTCTGCTTCTGGCGGTCATTGAGGCTCTGTTTGCGCAGGTCCTCCTTGTCGGTGATGACATAGCTCCAGTCCTGCTGTCGCACCACCGAGTCGAGTGCCCCTGCGTTGTAGCCGATGGCGTACAGACCACCGACGATGCTACCCATCGAGGTGCCGGTGACGATGTCGATGGGAATGCCCGCCCGCTCCAACACTTTAAGCACGCCGATGTGTGCCATTCCTTTTGCTCCGCCGCCGCTCAGCACGACAGCCACTTTCTTCCTGTTGACAGCAGTACTGTCCGTGTGGGCACTCACTGCATCACTCATCAGTATGGCAGCGAGTATCAATAGTATCTTTCTCATATTCATCATTTATTTGTCAGCCTGCGTGACACTTCTCCTTCATCGCATGTGGGAACGTGCTACACCAGTGTGAGCTTGGCAAAGCGGAGCATGAGGACTTTGGTGCCGGCATTTTCGAACTGGACGGTGGCTTTGGCATCAAGGCCGGTGCCTTCAATGGCTTGTATTACGCCCCTGCCAAAACGCTCGTGAAGGACAGCGGAGCCAGGAGTAAGTCCATTGACCATTCTTGGATTCTCTTGTTCCGCCTGCGCCTGAGCTTTGCGAAGAACCAAGGCGCGCTGATAAGGCGCGGAGGAGGATTGACCATTGACCATTGTTCCGCCTGCGCCTGACCGAACCGAAGGTCGACGGCCATAGGGAAAGTCAAGGGAAGAAGATTGAGCAGCCCCCCCGGTCCCCTTTAGGAGGGGTAAACGGCCGCTCGGATTGTGGCTGGTGCCCTTATTTTGAATTTTAAATTTTGAATTTTGAATTGTTGGGGTTGTTCCCCTAAAGTATTCTTCCGGTATTTCGCGGATGAAGCGGCTGGGACGGGAGAACTCCATCTTGCCATTACGGAAGCGCGACTTGGCATAGGTGAGGATGACCTGCTTTTCTGCCCTGGTCAATGCAACGTAGAAGAGGCGACGCTCTTCTTCGAGGGCGCGAGGGGAGTCCAACGACATCTCACCCGGGAAGAGTCCTTCCTCCAAACCGACAATTATGACGACAGGGAACTCTAGTCCCTTGGCCGAGTGGATGGTCATCATATTGACAGCATCGGCATCTTTGTCGGCATTGTCGCGGTCGAGGTCTGTAGCGAGACTGGCTTCCTGGAGGTAGTCGGTAAGATGGACACCTTGCCCTTGCTCCATATTCTCATCGACAAAGGTCCCAATGCCGTCGAGCAACTCCTGAAGATTCTCCTGGCGCGACAAGTCTTCCGGGTCATGTCCGCTGAAAATCATCTCATGCAAGCCGCTTTCCTTCACAATATGCAGGGCAAGTGTGTGAGCATCGTCGGTGGCAGAGCGCTGGTGGAAGTCGGATATCATGGAGTAAAAGTCGGAGAGACGTTTCAGGGTTCCTGAATTGAGAGACTCTTCCAAATAAAAGGGAGACTTTTTGTTTTCCCCCTTTAAGGGGGAGTCAGAGAGGGTCTTGGGGGAGTCAGAGAGGGTCTTTAATACATCCCATACCGGGACGCCTGCAGAAGCTGCTGCGGCAAGAAGCTTGCGAACGGTGGTATCGCCGATGCCGCGAGCGGGTTTGTTGATGATGCGGCGAAGGGACTCCTCGTCATAAGGATTGGCAGCGAGACGGAGATAGCATAGCATATCCTTGATTTCCTCGCGCTGATAGAACGACATGCCTGCATAGATGTGGTATGGCACATGTCCATGCAGGAAGCAATCCTCTATCTTACGGCTTTGCGCATTGGTGCGATAGAGCACGGCAATGCCGCGATAGGGACCGCCTGCACGGTGTATGCGCTGCACCTCCCGCAGAATGATATTGGCCTCGTCGGTATCACTATAGGCTTCATAGCGAATGAGGGGATTACCTACCTCTTTTTCGCTGAAGACACTCTTTGATATCTGTTCGCGATTGTTGCGGATGAGGCTGCCTGCGGCGTTCACGATGGTCTGTGTGGAACGGTAGTTCTGTTCAAGCTTAAAGAGACGTGTCCCGGTATATGCCTCGCGGAAATGGAGGATATTGTCGATGTCGGCTCCCCGGAAGCTGTAGATGCTCTGTGCATCGTCGCCCACGACGCAGACGCGTTGCCGCTGGTTGGTGAGGAGCCAGACAATCTGATGCTGTGCGAAGTTCGTGTCCTGATACTCATCGACCAGGACGAAATGGAAGCGCTCTTGCCAAGCGGCTGCTACCTCGGGATTGTGTTTGAGCAGGAGCCACATGTTCAGCAGCAGGTCGTCGAAGTCCATCGCATTGGCTTGCTTGCAGCGCTCCTGGTAACGGCGGTAAATCTCAGGTATGAGGGTGCGATTGAAAAAGGCATCATTCTCGCGGAACTCGCGAACGGCGTTGTAGCTAGAAGGCAATACCAAGCGGTTTTTGGCATTGGAGATGCGACTCTGCACAGCACTGGGTTTATAGACCTTTTCATCGAGGTTCATCTCACGAATGATAAGCTTGACAAGGCTGAGGCTGTCGGCAGCATCGTAGATGGTAAAGTTGGTGTCGTAATCCAGACGATGCCCTTCGACGCGAAGAATGCGGGCAAAAACGCTGTGGAAGGTGCCCATCCAGAGTTTATTGGCCTTCTCGGGCGAGACAAGGGTGGCAATACGATCGCGCATCTCACGGGCTGCCTTGTTGGTAAAGGTCAAGGCCAAAATGTTCCATGGCTGCATGCCTTGTTCCAGCAGATAGGCCACCTTGTAGGTAAGGACACGCGTCTTGCCACTACCTGCTCCCGCAATGACGAGAGAAGGAGCATCGATGCAAAGCACCGCTTCAAGCTGACTCTTATTCAGTTCTTCTAAATTCAATTCTTAACTCTTAATTATTAACTCATCATGTAGTCAATGCATTGCCAGCAGAAGGATATGACGACGGCGAAGGGCAGGACAAGCGGATGGCGACGGATGCCGTAGGTGAGCATCCTGATCCAGGGGTTGCGCCTTGTGTGACCATAGCAGAGACAGAACACAATGAAGGAAAACCATCCGAGGAAAAACAAGCCATCCAACAGAGGACTGCCAGCAATGCCTCCCGTGATGCTGAGCAGCGGACTCTCGGGAGCCAGGGCTGCAAACAGAATGACGATAAGGACGACGGCATAAACAGCAGCATAGCGATAGAAACGAGGTTCGCGGAATGTCTTGGAAAGAGGAAACAGACGGCTTTTCTGAATGACGCCCTGCATTATGGTACAACACAGGGCAAGCATCACAAGCCGACTATGCAGACAGTCGTTGGCATGCCGGAAAAGCCAGCGCAGACCCTCATCATCGAGGATACTGCGACAGGGTACACCCAAAGCCGACAATACCCACGAAAGGAAGGGCAACAGTCCGGCAAGCACCAGACAGAAGACGAAAACTCGTTGACTATTGTTCATCTGCTACAAGGTTGTCTGGGTCGATGATGTGCAACTGTATGGCTCGTACCACAAGACGCACAGCATTGACGCCGATTCGTTCTCGCTCGGAGAAGAGGCGGTTGGTGAGATCTACCTGACGCTTTTCCAGACTTTTCGTACTGAAAGGCATCTGACGAAGGCCGGCAATCATGTCCTTCGTGTAACCGAGTGCCAGATGGCGCAAGAAACGCTCGTCGTATTCGTCAATCTCATATTCGACGAAAGCATCGATGGCAGCCTGTTCCTTGCAGACATTCTTGCGGAAACGGGCCATCACCTTCTCGAGGAACGGCTCATTGAAGACCAGGTGCCTGCCGTGCATGACCTGCATTACATCGTCTCGCTGCAGGAGGTTGCCAGTCTTGAGGATGATGCCGTCTGCTCCAGCACTGAGCACCTCTACCCACAGGCGTTCGTTGAGTATCTCGCCTGTGAAGACGAGGATTTTCATGTCGGGATAGCGTGACCGCAGTTGTCTGCAGATATCGACGCCTACGGTGGTACTGCCGCCCAATCCAAGATCAAGTAGGACGAGGTCGGGAAGGCCTTCGCGCAACAAACGCCAGAAGTCACTTTCTCCCGAAGCTGTACCGATTATTTCTGCTTCCGGCACTTCGGTCTGCAGAATCTGCTGAGTGCCTTTGAGCTCCAGTTTGTCGTCCTCGACAATGATTACTTTGAATTTGTCCATATTGTTATGCAAATTAAGAATTAAGAGTTAAGAATTGAAGGGTTGTGCTGCCAAAAGCGAGAAGGAGATTCTGTAGCCTCGTGTTGTATTTTCTGCTACGAGTCGAAGTCCGGGATGACCGCAGGCAGTGTCATGTTCGCGAACAATCTGACGCATAACGAGATATTCCATCCGTTCAGTTTGTGGGGAGAAAAGCTCCGAGAGTTGCTGGGAAGAGAGTTGTTTTCCATCAACTTCACATATTATATAAGTCATGCCTTCGTGCGTCTCAACAGAAAATCTGCTGTTTGCAGGTACGACAGCAAGCATCTGGTCGAGGAACAGCTGGAGAAGCATCTCGTTTCCTTTTACCCGAACATCGGTATGCTGACACTCGACGCTATGTGTCTGTTCAGCATAGGCGAAAAGACTGCTAACAGCAAGAGGCTGAATCCGCAAGGGAGACTGGTCCGTCTGCCCTTGGGCTTGCTCATATAGCAACATATAGATGTGGCGGTAATAGGTAACGAGATCAAGCAAGTTATGGTTTGTCTTGGTGTCAAAGCCCTGCTGCTGCATATCGTCTGCCATCTGCTTGATGCGCGATGGGAAGTACATTGTTTCGTGCTTGATGGTGCTCAGCGAGTTGTCGAGTATTTGGTTCATGACGTACAGACGGTCGTGCTCGAAGCGCCAACGCTGAGCTTTCTCCTCTGTATCCTGAATGGCTGCCTCTGTCTCCTGTACCTTTGCCAATTGCGAAGAGAACATTTGGCGAAGCTCCCCGAGCGGTTGTCTAAGTTGTGGTTGCTCAAGATTACTAATGACACTCTGCAGTTCGTCGTCCAACACCTCTGCATTCTCGGGAAAGACACGGAGGACATTCGTGAGGCGTTGGTAAAGGTCATCGAGCGAGGCACGATGGCGGAGGCGATGACGTAGCACAACCATATAGAACAGAGCCAGAGAAGCGATGAGCAGTAGCACAATCATGACATAAAGCACGCGCGAATCCCCGGTCATCTTCTCTAACCGCTGACAGTCGGATGCAAGTGAACTATCAGTACTAAGAAGACGATGTAATCGTACACACTCAGCGTTGCTTAGCCGATAATCCTCCCATCGTCCGAGAGCCTGAGCCGCAATAGCCTGTTCGTTATAAAGTGAGACAAGGAGAGGGGTGTCAACAGGTGCTTCCATTAGACGGATTGCACTGTCGGCAAAAAGGTAGGCATCTGCATAACGTCCATCGAGATTAGCTGCATAAGTGGAGTCATAAAGTTCTGACGGATGCTGTGTCATTGCTCCTGCAAAGGAACTGGACAGCAAAAGGAACAGCATAGACAATACTCTCGGAAGGCGGAACCAGAAGCGGCTCCCTTTTCCCATCTCGCTTTCTACACCGAAGTCGCATACACTAAAAAGTGATGAGAGCTTACGATAACTGTTAATGATGCCCTTGCAGTTCATGATACCGAAACCAAAGCCCTTGCCTTCGTTCGAGGTTCCTATATGACTAGAATCATAGACTTTGCTGTCGCACAGAGTCTTGACATCTTCTGGCGAGAGACCAATGCCGGTATCACAAATGCTGATTTCCACATAATCATCAGTAGCATCAAGCTGGGCAGAGACTTTTCCTCCTTCTGGGGTGAATTTACGGGCATTATCAACCAGCGTATTTACCATGAAAAGTGTCAGCGGCTTGTCGGCCTTGACCTGGAGTTCCGTCTCGGGTACTTCAAGCGTGAGGTGTTGTTGGGCAAAAGCATACTGTTGCATAGAAATGACCTGGAACACTTCGCTGAGCGGGAAGCGTGTGACTTGCAAACTGAGACGTCCTTGCTGCATCTGTATCCATGATGTCAGCCGGTCATTAACAGCCATCATGCCTGTGCACAACTCCTGAATATAGGAAAGATGCGTATCAACGTTGTTTCCCTCCTTGTCAAGTTTTTTGACTTCAGCAATGACACGGTCGAGATAGGGGATAATGGCATAAACGACGGACAACTTTGTGCGCTGCATGATATGTCGCTGTTGCTCGTGTAGGATGCGCTGCTCCATAACCTGACACTCTTCCCTGCTCTCTTCCAGATGTTCTTCGCTTTCTTGTATAAGCTTCTGAAGTCTCTGATTGGCTTGTACGCAGGCATCGCTGGAACTAATCTTCCGAACACGTTGCTCGAAAGAACGGGAACGATTATCCAGCTGATGGTAGTATATAACAGAAAGAACTATCACTACCACAATAAGCAGCAGGAGGAAAAGAAATTGTATCTGCTCGCGATGAGCTTCCTGTCCCAGTAAAGCCTTACGGCTGTCAAGTTCCCTGTTTTGACGCGACTGGTCGAGCAAGTCATGATACTTGCTGCGATGCTCGTTGGCAAGTTGTTTATTGCCCAGGGCACTATAAGTGAGGCTAAGATTCTCATGTATGCCAGCTAGCCAAGGTGTTACCTGATAGGGCGAACGTCTGTGGTCGGAAGCCAAATGCAATGCTGAACGGAAGCTATGAAGAGCCGCATCATAGTGTCCGGCAGAGAAATACACCTCACCCAATGTTCGCAAGGCACAAGCAGTTTGAAACAGGTCGCAATATTCTTGAAATAGGGCAATAGAGTGGTGTGACAAGGCTGCGGCGAATCGATGCCTGGAAAAGAGAGAATTGTCAGTCTGCCAACGCTTGTGGTGCTCATAAAGATAACTATATGCATCTAAACGTTGCTGTTTGAGCAAGTCAGCCCTGATTGAATCAGAAATCATGGCAGAAAGTGACTGCAGGGCGTTGGCTTCGAAATATGTAAAGTGATTGGCTCTCGCCAGAGTATAGACGCTAATAAGATGGTCGAATTCTGTGAGGGTTACTTCTTCTGGAGTGCCCTCCACCAAGCCGCCACTTCCTAACATATAATGGTAGTAGAGCCACTGAGTGGTATCAGTTTCCAGATTGACGTACTGGGCAGCTTCCTGTATTTCGTTTTGGGCAGCAACATCCTGTCCGAGATAATAATAGTAGGTAGAAGCCACAATGTGGAATTCTGTTAGGGCATAATGAAGGCGATGCTGCTGGCGTTCCGTAAGATTATTCTCCTCGGAGAGAATTCGATGGAGTCGCTTTTGGGCACGGAGGCGACTATCAAAGAAAGACTTGCCGCGACCTATGCGCTGCATGACCTTCATAGTAAGCACATCGGCACAAAGCAATTCCAACTGATTACGGCTTAAGTCACGAACCTTTTGCAACAGATGAAGAGCTTGGTCATAGCGCATCTGCTGATAAGCAACGTAAGCCATATTGTTGAGAGCCTCAGCCCGGCTGTCTGAATTCTTGGCGGAAGAGGAATAAGCCCTCTTTGCCGCTTGCAACGAGGCTGAGACATTCGAATAGCGCAAGCGATAAGACAAATCGTTTTCCTCTTCTACAGCCATCACATCCCTTTCGGCAACTGACGAGCAGGCGACGAAAATGAGAAAAAGGGAGAGAAGGGCTGTTCGAACTTTCATCGGATTGGCTTTATGGGGTAAAGGCAAATATCGCTCCCCTGATGATGACATAGATGAGAATCACTGGAAACACACAGAGAATTGGGATGAAATCTGTGCGTTTGTAACCTGTGGTAGTATAAGCCGAAGTGTATATGGGAGTAGATGGATTGATACGCATACTGATCCAGCGATATAATTTATATACAATTACTCCACAGAACACGCCCCACAAAGTACCTGCTAGGATGTCAAGCGGGTAATGTACTCCCAGATAGATGCGGCTGTAGCTTGCCAAGCAAGCATATAGCAACAGCAACAGACTGACTATTTTGCAACGAAACAAAAGCATGAAGAAGACACTCACACCAAAGGTATTGGAGGCATGACTGGAAATGAAACCATATAACCCACATCGATAGCCATTCACCAAGTCTATCACTTCGGCTAAATCCGGACTCTGTGATGGACGCAGGCGATGGAAATAAGGCTTGCAGAAGCCACTGGCGAACATATCGGTAAGTGTTACGAGCAAAGCAACCATAATGATGATGAGCAGACTATTGCGCCATGTGTTGTTCCTAATGATGGCATAAAGCAGACATACAAACAGAGGAACCCACGTGGGTGTCTCGGTGATAGCCATCATGATGCCATCAAGAAAGAGGGACGACGAACCATTCAATGTCACAAGGAGTTCTTTGTCCCACTGGACAATCTGTTCTATCATATTATTTATTCTTAACTCTTAAACTTTTAAACCTTTAAATTATATGAGATCAAAGGATTTCTTGGGTATCCAACCGATTTTACCGTCAGCAATGCTTACCTCACACCATTCTTTTAGGCTGTTGTCTAGAATCTCTACCTTAGATCCTTCGTGTAGGACGAAGAGGTCATTGCCATTATCCGCGGGTGTACTTTTGACCGTTACTGCGGGGGTAGTGATGATGCCACTTGTGTGAGTCTGCTTGAAGTTCCTCTGTTGTATGGCACAAATGTTAGCAAGTATAGAGAGAAGTAGTAATATACAGGCTGATGAGAGGGTGAGTTTCCTTGCGATGATGCTACCGGAAGCCCAGAAAAGAAGCAAAGAAACAAGCATGAGAACAAAAGAGAGCAAGGCAATTACGGTCCATGTGCGCAGGCTGAACCAGTTCGTCATGATACGGAAGTAGGTAAACAAGATAAACTCATGCTGTGGCACTATCTTATCAATGGTTTTGGTGCGAACCATCTCAAGATTAGTGAGGATATCTTTGTCGCTGGGATTAAGTTTCAATGCACGTTCGAACCAAAGAACACTGTGGGCAATGTCATCAATACGATAGTAGGCGCAACCAAGATTGTAGCAAACATCACTTGTCATATTCTCTTCTACTAACTTGCCATAGAGTTTAACAGCCGTTTCATAGTCAGCACGGGCGTAGGCGCTATCAGCCTGAGTCTTCAACTCCGACAGACTGTCTGCTGCCTGGGTGAATAGGGAGAAAACGAATAACAGGAAGAAAAGGATATTATGTTTCATCATTTACTATTTACAATTTACGAACAGTTTTATTCATTTGAGTGATGACATCGGAAGCCTGCTGATAGATTTTCTCCTTTGCCATACTGGGGTCGTCAACAGGAGCATAGCGGGCAAATTCGCAATCGCTTAGAACAGCAATGAAAGCATTCACAACATTCTGTTCCACTCCACGCATAGTAAGTTCACGGATGACATTGTCTTTGTTCAACTCATTGGTGGGCAATGACAGCTTGTCACCGGCATAGCCCAACAAGGCACGCATAACCTCATCGTAGAAAGCAGCATCATCCTTTTCGTGCATAAGTTTGGCAACCTTCTTGAGGCGGCGCGATGCTACCTTGCCGGCCTTTTTCCCCTTAACGCTCCAGGAATTAGGATTCTGGCTTTGCCAATGCCTCAGCCATACAAATGCTGCGATAAAGGCTATGAGAAGCAGTGCATAAGTTAACCAGTAGTTTGTGGTGCCAAAGAAGTCATTTGACTCTGCACTTTTCAACTGGCCGAGTTTAATGAAGCGGATATCATTACTGAGTACATTGAGGTCTTCTTGCTCACGCGTATATGCGATAGGCTGACCTTTTGCTTTGGCAACAGCTAAACTGAAGGAATCAGTACGTACTGTGTTGTATCGGCCTGCCTCAGGGTCAAAGTAGCAGAACTCGACGGGCGGTATAGTATATTTTCCTCCGTGACGCGGTACAACAACATAATCGTAGGTAATATTGCCCTTGGCGCCTGTGGAGGTATTGGTTGTCTTATTATTCTCCTTGGGATCATAGACCTCAAAGTCTTGTGGGAAGCGAATGGTTGGGGCCTTCATCAGTTTCATATTGCCCTGGCCACTGACCACGAGTCGTAGGGTAGCGGCATCGTTGGCGTTGACTTGTTCGGGAGTTAGAGTGGCAGATATGTTGAACTTACCCACAGCACCGGAGAAGTTGCTGGGCTTAGGTGTAGGGAGAGGTAGCACCTCTATCTCGACAACAGGTGTAGAAATCTGTTTACGCACCATCTGCGAAAGACTGCCACCGCCAAAGAAAATGTCAAAGGGATCCATGCTGTGGTTCTGCACTTCAACCTGCGTATCAAAGGTAATGCTGGGAATTTTG
>JAGCNQ010000133.1 GCA_017645845.1 Bacteroidaceae bacterium | reverse complement strand
CGTCACCAACTTGCAGACGAAGCACCTTTACTGCATGATGAGCTTCCTCCTGAGGCAACTCACCATTTACCAGAGGGGCGTAAAAGTAGCGCTCTTCCTTCATTTACTTTTCTCTAACGTGCTTGTAGCGGAACAGTATTGCAAAGAGGATTGCTACAACAAGGGCGTATGCTGCAAAGATATACCAGCAAGTCTGCCAACCAGGAAGGAGGTCGCTTCCTTCTGGAAGATTGAAGACATAATGATTGACTACAAACTGGGCGCAAAGCATTCCTATTGTTGCTCCAAAGCCGTTGGTCATCATCATGAAGAGGCCTTGTGCTGAGTTGCGGATGCTGAGGTCTGTTTCCTTATCCACAAAGAGCGAGCCACTGATGTTGAAGAAGTCAAAGGCTACGCCATACACTATCATGGAAAGCAGTATGAAGATGAAGCCTGAACCTGGGTTGCCGATTGCAAAGAAGCCAAAGCGAAGTGTCCAAGCAAGCATTGCCATGAGCATCACCTTCTTAATGCCAAAGCGACTCAAACAGAAGGGAATGAGCAGGATGCAAAGTGTTTCGCTCATCTGAGAAATGGAGGTGACAATGACGCTGTACTTCACCATCAAGGAGTCTGCATATTGTGGCAAAGCTCCCCAAGCCTCAAGGTAGCTCGTGGCATAACCGTTGGTAATTTGTAGGCATGAGCCAAGAAGCATGGAGAAGATGAAGAAAAGTGCCATCTTGTAGTCCTTGAACAAGGCAAAGGCACGAAGGCCAAGTGCATCAACAAGAGATTTCTTCTCTCCGCTCTGGTTGGTGGGACAGGCTGGCATGGTTAGTGAATAGAGTGCCATTAACAAGCTCAAGCCTCCAGAAAGTGCGAACTGATAGGGAGTGGACTTGAAGCCAAGAAGATTGACTGCCCACATCGAGCAGATGAAGCCAACTGTTCCCCAAACACGAATTGGCGGGAATGCCTTTACGGTATCCAATCCATCCTTTTCCAAAGCATTGTAGGCCACGGAGTTAGTAAGAGCAATGGTTGGCATGAAGAAGGCAACGCTGATAGTGTAGAGTGTAAACAATGCACCGAAGCTTACACTTCCTGCAAACGACAAGCCATAGAAGCAACAGGCAATCATGAAGAGTCCTGCAAGGAAATGGCAGAGGGCAAGCAGCCGCTGTGCCTGAATCCACTTGTCTGCCACAATGCCCATCAAAGCTGGCATGCAAAGGCTCACGAAGCCTTGAACGGAATAGAACCAGCCAATGTTGGAGCCAAGTCCTTCACTGCCAAGATAAAGACCCATTGAGATGAGGTAAGCTCCCCAAACTGCGAACTCAAGGAAGTTGAGTAAAGTTAGACGAATTTTAATGTTCATAATATCATTTACATTTAATCATTTACTATTTACTATTTATTAGTTCTCCCCATTATGGGGGAGCTAGAGGGGGTCTTTTCTCCCCATTACGGGGGAGTTAGAGGGGTCTTCTACTCCACATACAGCACCAGTCCTTTCAGGTATTCTCCTTCGGGATGGTAGATGTTGATGGGATGGTCGGCTGGTTGGTGCAGCTGATGCAGGATGCGGACCTTGCGTCGTGCCATTGCTGCTGCCGTAAAGACGGCTGTGCGGAATTGGTCTTTGTTGACGGCTTGCGAACAGCTGAAGGTGAAAAGGATGCCGCCTGGCTGAATCATCTCGAAAGCCTTGGCGTTGAGTTTCGTATAGCCGCGAAGGGCATTATGCAGAGCATCCTTGTGTTTGGCAAAGGCAGGCGGATCAAGGATAATGAGGTCGTACAGACCCTCTAAATCTCCCTTAGGGCGACTGGGGTCTTTAGAGTAGCCACTAGATGTGGCTACGGCCCCACAAAGGGGAGCGACTACCTCAGTCGCGACGGAGGAGTATGAGGGGGTCTTTTCCATGAAGCGGAAGGCATCTTCTGCAAATGCTTCGTGCCGATTGTCCCCAGGGAAGTTCAGTTCCATATTGGCATCGACAAGCTCTATCGCCTTTGCACTACTATCCACAGAATGCACTAGCTCTGCCCCACCCCGCATCGCATAGACGCTGAAGCCGCCGGTATAGCAGAACATATTGAGCACCTTACGACCTTTGGAGTATCGCTCTACGAGGGAGCGGTTATCGCGCTGGTCAACGAAGAAGCCCGTCTTCTGTCCCTTGAGCCAGTCGATATGGAAAGCCAGACCGTTCTCGCGGGCAACATCATTGTCGCTTTCGCCCCAGAGGAAGCCATTTTCCTGTCCGAGTTGAGCCTTGAAGGGAAGGGTTGTCTCGCTCTTGTAGTAGATGGCTTTGAGGCTCTCGCCCATCGTCTCTCGCAGAGCAGCAGCAAGTTCGTTCCGGCAGACATGCATACCCACACTATGAGCCTGTATGACAGCCGTCGGACCATATATGTCGATAACAAGTCCAGGCAGGTTGTCACCCTCACCATGAACAAGACGATAGATGTCATTGTCCTCTCTCCCTGCAACGCCAATACAGCGGCGCACATCGAGAGCTGCCGAAAGGCGTTTCTGCCAGAATGCCTGATTGATTGGCTGACGCTTGAAGGTAAGCACACGAACGGCGATACTGCCTATCTGCCAATGTCCGAGAGCGAGGAAGCGTCCGTCGGAGGATAGCACCTCAACAAGGTCACCTTCCTCCAGCGCGGAACCTCCTTCGGTATGATGGATAGCGCCGCTGAATATCCAGGGATGGAACCGCCCGAGGCTTTCTTCCTTACCCTTGCGAAGAATAATTGTCTTCATTATGGACCTCTCCAAACCTCCCCTTAAGGGAAGACTTTTGTATTTTAAACTTTATATTTTCGAATTCTCCACTTCTCCTGGGGAGTCAGAAGGAGGGCGGACTTCTAGTTGAAACCCTTTTTCAATCATCTGCATCATCTCTTTGTAGAGTTTGATGCACGCCCACGCATCGGTGGCGGCGTACTGCATCTGTGCCTCGCTGAGGTTGTCTGCTTCCCAGTTCGAGAGCTGTTGGCTCTTGCTTATCTTCTGTCCGAAGATGTTGGCATAGAGTTTCTGCAGACTTATATCCACGATACCCATCTGTCCCGCTATGTCCTGCAACTCAACGAATGTTCCTGCGCGGAACTGTTTGCGTCCCTTCAAAGCCCGCAAGTCATCGTGCCAGGAAAGCCCTATCTTCGTTATCCGGGTGTCCTCGAGCAACTTGATGAGACATTGGGGAAGGCCGATGCGATTGAGGCGGAACAGGAAGCAGATGGAGCCACTCTCCTTACCCTCGGAGGGACTGGGACAACACACTTGCAAGAGCGCGACCTTGTACTGTTTCCCTTGCGTGAACGAAGGTCGCGTCTCAGTATCGAACCCGAGGATGGGTTGCTTCAAGAGGAACTTCACAGCTCTCTCTGCCTCACTCTCGCTGACGATGACCTTGATGCGCCCTGGGAAGAGCACTCGAGGCAAGTCCGCGAGAAGCGCTTTATCGTATTTGTCAAATATCTTTTTCAATTGTTAATGCGTATCTGATTCGATGCAACTGGCGGAGCGTGTCGAGTAGCGTCTGTCCCCAGTAGAGTTCAAAGTTCTCACGCAGCTGCCAGAGGGCATCCAACATGCAAGGCTCCACCCGTTGCTGATAGACAGCCACGAAGTTACGGAGCGCCTGGTAGATGTCGGCAAGTCCTTCGCTGACAGAGCACCAGCGGCTTTCCTCTGTCTGCATATCCTCGTCCCACACCAGCATCTCGTACTCGTCGTGCTCCCGTAACAGACGCCATACACCCTCGCGGACATAGTTATAGTCGTCCTCCGTCACTTGGTCGCTAGGCACGAAGGCTCCGTCCGTATCCACCTCCGGCAGGAGTTGCACTTTCATATAGAGCAGCGGTAGCAACTTCAGCAAAGTGCCTACCAGCTCCTCTGCCGTCCGTTCTTCGCACTTCTCCAACAGGGCGCAGTACTCGGCTGCCACAGTGACAAACTCCAGCGTATCGTGGGCATATATGGGATTCTCCGTTTGGTTTGCCATCCTACATCTTTTCTATTTTGCGTACAAAGGTACGAAGAAAAATGAAAAAATGAAAAAATGAGGGAATTAAAATGAAGAATTAAGAGCAAATTCTTCTGGCTTCACAAGCGAACAGACATTATGTTCATCGTGCTACGAGCATAATTCATACAATAAGGGTATGTGAACCCAAATAAAAACGGCAGCGAGAAACCTTGTTTGAGACTTTTCGCTGCCGCTACAAATTAATTATATGTGGATATTATTCTTCCCTCACTTGACCAAAATCTTTCGGCCGTTCACGATATTGATGCCTTTCTGCATCTTCTGGAGGCGTTGGCCTGCGAGGTTATATATTTCGCCGTTCTCAATGGCTTCGGGTATCTCGTCAAGCCCGTCTGGCAGTTCGAAGATGTCGCAGAAGAGTTCCCAGACGGGAGCGAAAATATAGGCTTTGTGGCAGCCGTAGGGAACGTAGAGATTTGCGCCCTGATAGTGGCTCTCGGTAAAGGTCGTGTAGTCTATCGTGGGCGGTTCCGTTGCCAGGCAAGTGATTTCATTCAAAGCCGTGCAACCGTCGAAGGCATAGACGCCGATGTTCTGCACGTTCTCGGGGATGGTGATGCTCCTCAGCCGAGTACAATCCTTGAAGCTGCGATTGCCGATGGCGGTTATCGTCGAAGGCAAATCGACACTTGTCAGCTCAGGACAATTGAGGAATGCCACGTTAGCTATCTTGTTGACGGTATAGGTCACGCCTTTGTATGTCACCTTGGCCGGAATCATGACCTCACCCTCATAGCTGTTGTAGTTAGCATCCCGATTCACCACACTTACCGTGTTATCGCCTGTAATCGCATAGAAGATTTTCTTTTCCTTGAAATGATAGGGCAGCTCCACGATTCTGCCGAAGTCCTTCCAATGTGCAGCAGCCTCGTAAGCCGCCTTGCAGCCCTTCAGCACGTAGAGCGTCATAAGACTGATGCCCGAGCTGAAAGCCGTTGGAGAAACCGTTGGAGGCCGCTGTGCCAGGCAAGTGATAGACGACTCTGTCGGGAACTCTATGAAGGAATCGAGGAAGGCGTCGCTGTCGATGAGGTCAACCGTAGCAGGAATGGTGACACTCTTGAGCGACGGGCAGCGATAGAAAGCACGTTCGGCAATCTGACTCACAGTATAGGGCATTAAGTTTTCCGAGTTCACCACGTCCTCTGGTATAATCACATCGCCGCTATAAGTGCCGTAGTCGGAGTCTTTGTAAGTCACGGCAGCAGAGCAACGTCCACCCATATCCAAATAATAAATGCCGGCGTAATAGAAGTCGTAGTGAGTCCGCTCCTGAATGTTGGTGAAGTTCTTCCAGTAATTGCGGGACTGATAGGCTGACTTGCAACCTTCGGGCACAAGTAGTGTCGCATTATATCTGGAGAAGGTGTTGCCCGAAACAGTCGGAGGTGTAGAACACAGGCATGTTATCTTTGCCAAAGCCGAGCAACCGTTGAAAGCATAGTCGCCGATGACCGTCACAGAAGCTGGGATAGTGACTTCCGTCAGACCAGTACAATTGCGGAAAGCGGACTCGTGGATAGATGTGACTTTGTAGGTTATCCCGTGGCGTTCTACAGAGGAGGGGATGGTGACATTGCCGCTATAGCAGTTGTAATTCTCGTCCCTGTAGGTCACCTCGACGGTATTGTCGCCCGTGATATAATAGAAGATTCCGTCTGAGACGAAGTCATACATGTATTTGTAGGTCAGGTAGCCCGGGTTCTCCGGCCCGCCATCAATCTGGGCATAGTTTACTCCGATATTGTTCTTGTTGTATGCAGTCCCCTGCCCTCCCACAAGGCTCTCGCACTGGAAAAACAATTTATCTGACTTGGGTGACATTATTCTATTGGTCCATCGTTCGGACACGTAAATCCTTTGCAACGCGTAACAGCACATAAACATGCAACTCGCATCTTCTACATTGTATGTGTTGAAACTGCACAGGTCCAAACTTGTCAAAGCCCAACAATTTGAAAACATATATTCCATGTTGGTGACCTTTGTCGTATTAAAGCCACTCAAATCTATGACCAACATATTTAAGCACTCAGAAAACATACCATTCATGTTTGTCACCTTAGTCGTATTGAGTTTGCTTGCGTCGAGATACTGCAATCCACTGCAATATTTAAACATAGAGCCCATGTCTGTCACATTTTCCGTATTGAAGTTGTCCACATTAAGACTCGTCAGAGCTTTGCAATAAAAAAACATACCATGCATGTTTGTCACATTTGATGTATTGAAGTTGCTTACATCAAGACTCTGCAAGCCCTTACATCTAGCAAACATATAGGCCATACCTACCACATTTTTTGTGTTGAATCTACTCACGTTGAGACTGGTCAGACCCTCACAGCTGTGAAACATTTCACCCATGTCTGTGACATTTGCCGTATTGAAGTTTCTTAAGTCGAGACTCTGCAAGCCCTTGCAGCCGTTAAACATGCTATACATGTTTGTCACATTTTCCGTATTAAAGTGACTCAAATCAAGACTGGTTAAGCTCTCACAGCCGTTGAACATGGACCTCATATTTGTAACCTTACTGGTATTCAGGTAGGAAATACCGGTGATGGACGTGAGATTTTTCATATCACAAAACCATTCATGAGTGGTGGTAGGTCTGGCATCGGCAAACGACGACATAAATGATACGCTTTTTATTGTTGCTGCTTCGCTCTTCCAACCAGGGGTTTTGCTTCCCGTATTCAGCTCATATACGGGGGTACGGGAATGCCAGAAGTTATCGTAGCAGAAGACAAGTTCCGTACCGTTCCCTCTTAAATAAGCGTATGGCTGGGGAGTGCACACAGGCCGCACACACTGGCCGTATGAGCGCGAGCGCATTCCATATACGAACTGGAAATCCAGGGCGTAACTGTTGTAGGACCAGGAATCATGGACAAAGCGGGACCAGTAGTAGCCGCGTGTGCCTGCCTCTTTGAGAGTCGTGCCGTCGTAATAGCCCGAAGCAGGCAGGAAAATTTCCTTGCCGTTTTTCTTACTCGTTACGAGCAACCCCGACACCCCGTTCTGCGTCGTCATGGTGTAGGTCGTGTTTTTGCTGTCGAAGAGTTCAGCGATTTGCTCCGTACTTGGCATCTGCCAGCGGTCGCCCCAGTTCGCCGTTGCAGCATCGTCCTCTGGCAAAAGCTCTTGCTCGCCATCGGTTTCATTATACTTGGTCATCGCACCTACAGTTCCAACACCATCCCTACTATAGCGGTACGTGCTCCAGCTATAATCGCTCTTTGCTTCCGTCTCGGCCCAGGCGAAGTAGTCGCCATACTCTTCCGGGCTGTTCGCACCCACGTTGCAGGTAGCCCAAAGAGTGCCGGTTGGCAAACCGAGGTCCACGAACTCGTGTCCGCCCACACTATTATCATCTGCCATTGCGCCAGACGCCATCGCCATCAACGCAACCAATAAGAAGTATAACTTTTTCATAGTTGTATGAGTTTAGGGGTTCAAAAATGAGAGATTTACGGAGTTTCTGCTGCAAAGATAAGAAAAAAATTTAAGAATGAAGAATGAAGAATGAAGAATTATTTGTAAAAACAAATAAAAACACGCTTTTCTCGCGATTTCGTAAGGAAAAAAGGTTAGCGGTTAGTGTTTAGCGTTGAGGTCAACGTCAAGGTTAAGGTCAGTCCTTTTTCAATTTTTCAATTTTTATTCTCCTCTCGGGGAGATTTAGAAGGGGTCGGGGTTTAAGAAAGACCCCCTCTGACTCCCCCACAAGGGGAGAAAAAGGGGACTTTCATTTTTTATTAATTTTTTACTTTTTCACTTTTTACTCTCCCCCTCGGGGGAGTTGGAGAGGGGTCTTACTCATCGCCTCCAGGCGTGTTGTCGCCACCACCGCCGCCGTTGTCACCGCCACCGGAGTTTCCACCAGTGTTGTCGCCGCCACCGGTCTGTTGTCCACCTGAGGTGCCACCATTCTCATCCTCATCGGCAACCGAGGTGGTCAGAGCCGAAGCCTTCTCCATGCGGCTGTTCTCGGCGAACTTCTTGCTGGCATTTACCCCTACCGTAGCAGCCAGGGTGACGGTCAGCATGTCGGGCGTCAGGTCGCTCTCCAGAGCAGTCTGGCGTCCATCGTACTTCTGGGGATTCGCCTGAACCTCCTTGTCCGAGATGGAGCCGCTGATTTTGGGGTAGATGGAGACGAACTTCTGACCCTTCTCATCCGTCAGCTTGATGCGCATGGACTGGCCGCACTCCTCGTTGATAAGCTCCACGAAGGACGCCAAAACGCTCTGCGCCTCATAGCGGCGGACACCGGTACGTGCCTCGATGAGTTTTGAGATTTCCACTGTGTCAAGGTCATTGACGATAACACTCTCTGCATACCAGCAGTGCGTCATGCCCTGTTGGTTCTGTGTGGGAGTAAACTCCCGCTTTCGATACTTAATTGTTGCCATTACCTTTAAAATTTAAGTTGTGAATAATAAAAATTACATATACTGCCCGGACAGCTTTTCTATACCATTTATGTTCGTTTTACTTAAGAATTCAGGTCCCTTTTACTTAAGAATTTTTATCCTGAAACCTTAAACTTTTGAATCCTGAAACCTTAAACTTCTGGAACCTGAAACCTTAAACTATTGGAACCTGAAACCTTAAACTTCTGGAACCTGAAACCTTAAACTTTTTCATCCTGAAACCATCATCTTTTACCTCTTTAATTACGCTACAAAGTTACGAAAAAAATACGAATTATGCAAGTAATTACCAACATTTTTCACGCAGAAAATTAAAGTTTTTCTCGAACATTTTCAGAAAGGGAAAAAGCGCACACAAAATAGGGACAGACCCTTAAAAGTCCGCCCCATATAAACTCAAGCCAATCAGGTCAATTTATGACCTCTTGTTCAGAGTACAGCAGCAATTTTCCTGATACCTTTCAGCATGTTGAGCAACGACGTGTCCTTGCGTGCCGTCTGCATATTGTACTTCGTCTGTAGATACATCAGCGAATCGGCGGGCACATCCAGAACGGCTTCAAACATCAGTGCCGTCTTTGCCGTCAGCGGACGATGTCCGTTCAGAATCTCATTAACCACCGAATAGGTCAGTCCCATGCTGTGGGCCAACTGTCGCTGGGTGATGCCACGCTCTTCAATCTCGTCCCTCAGCACCTCTCCCGGATGTGTGGGGAATGCGCCATAACCTAAATTTCCCATATATCTGCTCCTCTTTAATTTCTTTATTATTTGTAATGGTTCGATAATTCCGTGATATTGCAAATGGTGATTTCCCCCCTTGCAGATGTCTTGAACTCAATTCTGTATTGGTCGTTTACGCGTACCGATTCCAGTCCCGCTTTATCACCTACCAGCTTCTCGTAGTGTAGGGAGCGATAGCGAAACAGGTCTGCAGGTCTATCTACAGAGTCTAGAATGTTTAACACGCGTACATATTTTCTGATAATATGTGGCTGGTAACGATGCTGTTTGTCGCTAGTCACGCCATCATAGAAAAGCTCGCGCAGATATTCCTTTTCAAACGTTATTTCCATTCTGTTTTCAAATATAGCAGTGCAAAGGTAGGATTTTTTTTCGAAGTTCGCAAATTTTGCGAACATTTTTATCAGATTCCCTGCCCCGGGCGGACTTTTACCCTCTCCGACCTGAGTGCAGATCTGCTCCAATCTGAGAGCTGCTGGGTGCGGCGGTAAAAAGTTGCAAAGTTGCAAATTGCATACTTTTTTTCAGCGAAGGGAGTGAAGAGATGTAAAATTAGATATAATTTTACTATAAATATATAATAATTAAATAGTTATATTAATAATATAACATATTTTAACACTTTCTCCCCCCACTCCAAAAAAGTGAATGCAATTTGCAACTTTGCAACTTTTGCGTTCAGTTTTTGGAGTGTAGGAAGTTTTTTCGTAAATTTGTAGGCGAAAACACTTATTATGGATAGATGATTAAACTTGACGAAAAGAAGCTGTCACAGTTGAAAACAGGTTCACAGCATTTAACTGAGAAATACGGAGAGAGAGGAACGCCCAGTCGCGAGGAATTTGAGGCAAAGGCCAGACGGACATGCAACTCTCAACTTTCATGCTCATTGGAAAAGCCGCGCGCGTTTGACCCCCGAGGGCAAAGCGGCGTTGACCCCTGAAAACCTTTTGTTTTTGACCCCTTTAAAGTCCTGACCGACGGGGTCATTTTTATTTTGCCCTACTACTTCTTGAGTTTCATCTTGCG
>JAGCNQ010000132.1 GCA_017645845.1 Bacteroidaceae bacterium | reverse complement strand
GTTGTAGGTCAAACGTCCTGCATCGGCAAGATTGAATCCATTGCACAGATATTGTGCCAGGAATAGGCCCAAAGAATCATGGGCACGTTTCTTATAAGCAGGATCCCATCCTTCGGGGTAGCGTCTCTCAACAAAGACTTTATATAGTTCCGTCATTTCATCAATGCTAAGGTATGATTGCTGGCGACGTTTACCTCGTGGAATTGAGATGAGCGTGTTGTCCTTGTTGGAGAAGGGGTATTTGTCCTCTGTCAGATAACCTTGACGGATGCACTCATTCCATACCACACGACATGTTCGAAGGTACATGCCACGAGTGGCATCGGCAATTTTTCCAGTCAACACACCATCTATCTTCACACCGTTCTTCATCCCATCGTTCCACTTTGCAATGACATTCTTATCGACTTTGAAACCAGTCACTTTTCCTAATATCTTGTTGAATGAATTAAGGGCCCACTGGTAGTTTTCCGCTGTGCCAACACGTCCTTCGGCCTTCATCCGCTGGATAATGCTCTCCCATACCCCTACAAATGACATGCTAACCTCTCCATTCAGTTGTTCGCCTGTAAGGTAGGTTCGAATCACGTCTATTGTGAGAGACTGTGTCTTATTCAATTTCACCATTTTCTCTCGGTAAACTTCAAGAATCTTCTGCCATTCCTTGTAAACAACCATGAGTGCACTGCGTGAACTTGTCACACCACACACTTCATTAAAATACTTCTCTTTCTGGTAAGCCATACCAGGAAGTTTATGGTAATATCGTTTTCTTTCTATCGTAAAACAAACAGCCATAGGGTATTCGTCAGTCTGCTTATTTGTGCGTTTGTCCAAAACGAGGGTTATCCAGCAGTTATCTACAGGATTGCAATTGATGGATGTTTTTACGCTTTTCGTTGCCATAATCTGTTACTCCTTTCTTGAGGTCTGTTGCTAAGTTTGCGAACACCATGCGAACACCGTGCGAACACCAAAGCACATTTTTTGAGATTTTATAAAATTTCATATTTGCGCTGCAAAGTTACAAAATAATTGTGAGACAACAACTTATAAAGGCAAGAAAAATTTTATAAAACCCTGAAAAATTATATTTCAACAGACTCATAATCTGGAGGTCCCAGGTTCAAGCCCTGGCTGGTCCACATTGAAAATCAAGCACTTACGAATTTCTCGCAAGTGCTTTTTTCATGTCTGCGTAAACAATGCGTAAACATTTTGTTTCAGTCTCCCCTTTTCTGCCATGAAGTATCATAGAGTTTCTGTGATACGATTTTACAGGAGAAAATGCGAAAGAGGAAAGCAAGAAATTGTCTTTTGTGCGAACACCGAGCTCTTTGTAAAACATTATATATCCATTATTTTTCCTTGCGAACACGTTTTTGGTGTTCGCAAAATGGCATTTTGGTGTTCGCAGAGTATTATTCCTCAATCATCGTTCTATCATCTTTCCTACACTAAAAAGACTTACCGAGAGACATATAATCTAAAAAGCTTAGTATTAATGTTTTACGATATTACAAAACCAACAGCACCCACCATGCCAACGTTTGGCAAGGGCACAGAATGTATAAAATCCTGCTCTCGCAGGTTTCAAATGACGTTAGGGAACCCCTTGTTTTGATGTTTTTCCCTATACTTGGCGCACACATCAGCGATTATGAATTTCCATTTCAAGACCTCATTTGAAGGTTTTTTGTAGCAATATGGCCGTTTTATTCATGGAAAAGGCTGTTTCACTCACAGAAAAAGGCCCTTTCACATAACAGGAAACGAGACTTCACACACATTTGTGTTTGCTGGTTCGAGAAACGGACACATGCACCCTCCCGGAACTTGCACGTGCAAAGTCCGGAGGAGGCAAAACAGACCTTAACGTTAACCTTAACCTTAACGAAAGCCGAAGAAAGAAAAACGAAGGACGAAAAACATTAACCTTAACTTTAACCGCTAACTTCTCTTCGCGACTATGATCGCGCCCCCGAAATAGCAATAGCTTTCAGGAATCATCTTTTTTTGCCGCAAGATGTAAATGAAATTTTTCCGGCAGGGGGCAACGTCACTTGTCTTTGTGAGTCAAATTCACGTGGCTTTTCCAATGAGTGTCGCGCCAGATGAAGAAGCCGGCGAGGAGTGTGCCAGAGATGCTGTGGTAGGCACAGGAAATGGCGCAGGGGATGACGGCGAGGGCTGCCATCGGGTTCATGGCTATCATGGCAGGTGAAGCAAAGAAATTGCGAGCTAGAACGGTAGCCATACCGGCGTTCTGCATCCCGACCTCGATGGAGAGAGTGCGACGCTTGGCTGTATTCATGCCGAAAGCCTTACCAACGAGATACCCCAGCAGATAGCCTGTACCATTGTGCAGCGTCACCACAGCGAGGGTCAATGCTATAAGGCGAAAGCCGTTCGCTTCCAGTTGCGGATGGACTGTGAAGATGACACCACCTACAATGCAAGCCAGGCAGAGGACACTCAGCCCAGGCATGATACTTTGGATTTGTTGGAAGTCCCTGCGCTTACCGAGGAAGTAATTGAAGGCCACGCCCAATGTCACAGGCAGCAACGTCACAAGCAAGATATTCTGGAACATTCCCCAGGCATCTACATCAATTTCCGCACCAGCCAGCCACAGCACCAGCAGGGGCGTCACAAAGGGTGAGAGAACGGTGCTGACCGTCGTCATGCCCACGCTATAGGCCACATCACCTTTGCAGAGGAAACTCATGATGTTGCTGCTCACTCCGCCCGGACAACAACCTACCAGAATGATGCCTGCCGTCATGAATGTATCGAGGTGAAAGAGCCTTGCGAGTAGCCAAGCCACGAGCGGCATGATGGTGTATTGCGCAGCAGCCCCGATGAGGATGTCAATGGGTCGCGAAAGCAAGATGCGGAAGTCTTCGGTGGAGAGCGTGCAGCCCATCGTCAGCATGATGAGGCCCAAGATGACGGAAGCCCGCTGCCCTTGCTGCACCCAGGCGAAGGTGCCGGGCAGGAAGAAACTCACAACGGCAATCAGGATGATGAAAGCGCTAGTGTATCGCGCTAACCATCGACTTGCGGACAATAGAAAGGTCATAGCTCTATTTCCAACATCGTAAATGAGTAAGGCGATAGGGACAAGTCCATGCGGACTTGGGCGTTGAAAGCTTGTTGCACAGGAGCAATGGGCTGCTGGTCGTAGTTGTTTTCTGCATCAGGCTGGCCGCTGAGTACGGTCTTCGTGGCCCATTTCGGCTTGCCGAAGCGACGGAGGTCGATGTGTGCCAGTTTCTCCTCGCTCGTAGCGTTACAGAGTTTGACATAGAGTCGACGCGTCTTGACGTTCAGTACAACAGACTGGCCGTAGTGGCTGTCTTTTACAGGCTGCACTACGCCGGCCTTGTCGCCCTCAAAGCGTACGCAATCACCATAATAATAATGTCCTGCCGACTGCCCGAACATCTGCTGGACATAGTAGCTGCAGGTCAGGAACGGGCGCTCGTTATCGAAGTAGATGAGGTCAGGGTCCCAGTTCGTAGCACCCTTGCGAGCAAAGAGCGGAGCATAGCTGGTCATGCAGACGACATCGGCATTGCGCTCGACATGTAACAAATACAGACCCTCGGCCAAAGCAGTAAGCAGTTTGGCGTCCTTGCCAGCATATTCGCCCAAATAGACCTTCGTCTTGCGGTCGCGGGGATAGTTGTCGTACTGACGACTGCTCAGGAAGTAGCTGGCGGGTTCGTAGTAATGCTCATCGATAATAGGCATATCTATTTCGTCAGCGAGCTTCCAACCATTCTCGAGGTCGGAATTGCCAGGATGTGAGCCAGGACCGGCCGTACCCACGATGACAATCTCGGGATGCGCTTTGGTCACACGTTCATATATATATTTGAAACGCTCACAGAATTCGGGTGAAATCCTTTCCTCGTTGCCAAGCCCCAGATACTTGAGATTGAAGGGAGCGGGATGTCCGGCGTCGGCGCGCATCTTAGCCCACTTGGAGGTAGCGGGGTCACCGTTGGCCCACTCGATGAGGTCGATAGCTTCGCTTACCCATTCATCCATCTCGGACATAGGCACCACGTCCTGCGCCTGGCCCTTCATGCCCCAGCCGCCATTAGCGCCCTGACAGCTGACGCCACAAGGCAAAATGGGAAGGGGCTGCATGCCGACGTCCTCACAGAACTGGAAATACTCATAGAAACCCAGTCCCATACTCTGGTGGTAGCCCCAGCAGTTCTTCAGACCTTTGCGCGTTTCCTTGGGACCGATGGTGTTCTTCCAACGATAAGTGTCCCAGAAACCGTCGCCACCACCATGTACTACACATCCACCAGGGAAACGCATGAATTTTGGCTGGAGATTAGCCAATGCCTGAGCGAGGTCTTTGCGAAGGCCGTGACCCTTGTAGGTATCCTGGGGCATTAGCGATACCATATCTACATCGATAACTCCCGTATTGAGCGCCAGCACCTGCAAGGCAGCCTTCTTGCAATCAGCATTTGGGGTAAGCACAGCATCGTATTTGCTCCATGCCCGGCCCTGGGTAGTGATAGTGGCATCTGCAAGAAGTTTCGGGTCTTTCCCCCAACCCTGGGGCTCAACCAGAACAACACGTACCTGCTTGTTGGTTCCGTCCACATTGCGGAGGAAGATAGAAAAGTCATACTTTTGACCAGCCCTTACGGAGATGCCGTCGAAGCCGTCGTTCTGGATGCCAAAACCTTTCCAACCATTGTAATCATAGTATTCCTTGACGCGCTCCACATTCAGACGCATATAGGTGGGATTATTAGGATGGATGCCTTCGCTCATGCGAACTTCCAGCATACCCAGCGAGTGACCAGGACGCACTTGCCTCCATGCAGTTCCTGCTCCCCAACCATCTTTCTCGGCAGGACTGTATTCGAACGAGCCATTCTGAACAAGTTCGGCATAGAGACCACCATCTGCAGAGGAACTGATGTCCTCAAAGAAGATGCCAAGCAATTCGTCACTAATAGGTTTCCCGCCTTTGGGCGCCTTCATCGGCTGTGCGGCTTCCATATTTATCAGAGTTGTTAGTACTAAGAATACCGCTGTCAAAATACGTTTCATATATCTATAGTTTTTTATTTCACGTGCAAAGATACAAAATAAAGTTTAAAGTTGAATGATTAAAGTTTAAAGTTAGGAGTTACATGTTAAGAATTCGAAATTATTTTTCGTTTGCCCGCTGTTTTTGTTCTTTTCTTTACTCTCTAATCCTTAATCTCTAATCTTTTTTATATCTTTGCACATGAAACAACAAAAACGATAAAGAAATGGCACAGGAATCGCTGACACCGATGATGAAACAGTTCTATGACCTCAAGGCGAAACATCCTGAGGCATTGCTGCTGTTCCGCTGTGGCGACTTCTATGAGACATATGCCGATGATGCAGTTATTGCCGCAGAGATTCTCGGCATCACTCTTACCCGCCGAAGCAATGGAAAGAATCCTTCTTCGCAGAGCATCGCGATGGCTGGCTTCCCTTATCATGCCCTTGATACTTATCTGCCGAAGCTTGTCAGAGCAGGCAAAAGAGTTGCCATTTGTGACCAACTCGAAGACCCGAAGTTGACAAAGACGCTTGTCAAGCGAGGAATTACGGAACTGGTCACGCCAGGCGTTACGATGGCGGACACGGTGCTCAACCACAAGGAGAACAACTTCCTTTGCGCAATTCATTTTGGCAAGCAGGCTTGTGGCATGTCGCTCCTTGACATTAGTACCGGCGAGTTTCTCGTGACAGAAGGCACAACCGACTACATTGATAAGCTCATGGCTTCCTTTGCTCCGAAGGAAGTTCTCTACGAGCGAGGCCGGAGAGCCATGTTTGAGGGAAGTTTTGGCACACGCCATGTTACCTTCGAACTCGACGATTGGGTGTTCACAGATCAGTCTGCTAAGGAGAAACTTCTACGGCATTTCGAGGTGAAGAACCTGAAGGGTTTCGGTGTAGAACACATACAAAGCGGCGTTATAGCAGCTGGCGTCATTCTGCAATACATGGAGATGACTCAGCACCAGCAGCTTGGCCATATCACTTCATTGCGACGCATCGAGGAAGATCGCTATGTTCGTCTTGACAAATTCACGGTGAGGAACCTCGAACTGATAGGCAGCATGAATGAAGGTGGAATTTCGCTCCTTGATGTCATCGACAAAACAGTTACGCCGATGGGTGCTCGCATGTTGCATCGCTGGATGCTCTTCCCATTGAAGGACCCTGCTCAGATAAGCAAAAGACAAGATGTCGTGGAGAGTTTCTTCCGCAATCCTGACGTCAGAGACGCTGTCTTGGCGCAATTGCAAACAGTGGGTGATTTGGAACGCATCATATCGAAAGTTAGTGCGAAGCGTGTTTCACCAAGGGACATCGTACAGTTGCGAGTGGCTTTGCAGGCCGTAGAGCCTATCAAGGCGCTTTGCCAGGATTCGGACGATGGCACGCTTCGAGATATAGGGCAACAGCTCGATCTTTGTGCTGAGATACGTGACCGCATCGCTCGCGAAATACGTCCCGACTGCCCGCTCCTCGTTGCGAATGGCGGTGTCATCATGGATGGCGTGGATGCGGAGCTCGACGAGTTGCGCCACATCGCATATCAAGGCAAGGGTTACTTGCTGGAGATGCAGCAAAGAGAGATAGAGGCGACGGGTATCCAAAGTCTCAAAATTGGTTACAACAATGTCTTTGGGTACTACCTGGAGGTACGCAACACTTATCGCGATCAAGTACCGTCTGACTGGATTCGCAAGCAGACGTTGACTCAGGCAGAACGCTATATCACACAAGAACTTAAGGAGTATGAGGATAAGATTATGGGTGCGGAGGAACGCATCCTTACCCTCGAAGCCCAACTCTTTGACCGTCTCATCACGGCGCTTGCAGAGTATGTGACGCCTATCCAGAAGGACGCTTCGCTTCTTGCCCAACTTGATTGCTTACTTTCGTTCGCTCAGAGTGCACAGGAAAACCGTTACATCCGTCCGATTGTTGATGATAGTGATGTGATAGACATACATGGAGGTCGCCATCCGGTTATTGAAAAGCAGCTCCCAATCGGGGAAAGATACATCGCGAACGACGTTTTCCTTGACACACAAACGCAGCAAATCATCATCATCACCGGTCCGAATATGGCTGGTAAGAGTGCTTTGCTTCGTCAGACAGCACTCATCACTTTGCTCGCTCAAATGGGAAGTTTCGTGCCGGCAGAGAGTGCGCGAATCGGTTATGTTGACAAAATCTTCACTCGAGTTGGGGCAAGCGACAATATTAGTATTGGCGAGAGTACCTTCATGGTTGAGATGAACGAGGCTGCAGGCATTCTGAACAACCTCTCGGAACGCAGTCTTGTGCTCTTCGACGAACTCGGTAGGGGCACGAGCACCTATGATGGAATCTCGATTGCCTGGGCGATTGTTGAGTACATCCACGAAAACAACCGTGGTCATGCCCGCACGCTCTTTGCTACACACTATCATGAGCTGAACGAAATGGAGCGCTCCTTCTCGCGCATCAAGAACTTTAATGTGAGTGTGAAGGAAGTCGATGGAAAGGTTATCTTCTTGCGTAAGCTAGAACGAGGTGGGTCGGAACACAGTTTTGGCATTCATGTCGCGAAACTCGCGGGCATGCCCAGAGCCATAGTCGCAAGGGCGAACGTCATCTTGAAAGAACTCGAAGGAGCTGTCAACCATCAAAATCTTGGCGGAAAGATCAAGGCGGATCAAGGCCCAGACAGTGGTGTGCAGCTCAATTTCTTCCAGCTCGACGACCCCGTTCTCTGCCAGATTCGCGACGAGATAATCGGCCTCGACATTAACAACCTTACCCCCTTCGAGGCGCTGAGCAAGTTGAATGATATAAAGAAACTGGTAAATGGAAAATAGGATTCAAAGAGCAGTAGAGTTGTTCATGCAGGGTTACGGCTGCTGCCAGAGTGTCGTTTGTGCCTTTGCCGACCTTTATGGCTTGGACGAAGAGATGGCGCTCAAGGTGTGTGCCGGCTTTGGTGGAGGCGTGGGAAGAATGCGAATGATGTGCGGCACAGTTTCGGCTTTGGTAATTTTGGCAGGCTTGGAGAAGGGGCAGACTAAGGGCGAAGACCGTGAAGGGAAGGCCGCTTGCTATCAGCTTGTCCGCCAACTTCTCGAAACATTTAAGCAAAGAAACGGCAGTATTATCTGTGCTGAATTGCTTAAAATGCAAGGCGTTAAAGCGGAAACGAATACGGCTCAACCAGACGAACGGAATGCCGAGTACTATCGCATCCGTCCCTGTGCCCGCAAGGTGGAGAGCGCTGCACGAGTCTTCGCAGAATATTTGGATAGTCAGAACACATATTATAATAAGGTATATGAAAAAACAACTATTATTAGCAGCCATGATGCTTAGTGCTCTTGCCTGCAACGCACAGAAGCCTGTTGGCAAACTTATTGAGTATCGTCCGGTCGAGTGTTGGGGTGGAACGGATTGGATAAGCGCTCCCGATGCCCAAGTTGTCACGGGACAAGTGCATGATGGCACTCGTGCGGCTGACGGCGCAAGCTGGTTCGTCAGCAAACCTTGCAATTCGAAGAAGGTCAAGCAGGCCTTTTGGATAACAACCGCGCTTGGCACTTACGAGCTTTATGTCAATGGAAAACTTATCGGCAACGAGGTCTTGAAGCCCGGCTTCACGCATTACGAGAAGACGAAATATGGTTTTGCTTACGATGTCACAAAGGCTTTCAACAAAGGCGCAGGACAGGAGAATGAACTGGCTGTGCAGGTAACTCCGGGCTGGTGGGCAGACAAGATTGTTACCCCTGGCGGTCACGACGGCATGATAGGCAAGAAGGTAGCCTTCAGGGGTGTGCTTAGATTGATTTATGCGGACGGTTCGTCGGAACGCTTTCCCACGAATCAGAAGGACTGGAAGGCTGGTGTGGCAGGTCCTGTGACACATGCTGCCATCTTTGACGGCGAGGACTATGATGCCTGTTTTCCGCAAGGATGGGAGAGTGCGGCAAGCTTCAAGACGCCGGAAATCAACGAGGAGTTCCAAGGAAAGGTGTGGCCGACCGACGGCGCAGAGATTTATCTTCGTCACGACCTCGCACTTTCTCCCATTAAAGCTTATACATGGAAAGGCACGACAGGCGCAACAGATGACCAGTACGGCAAGATAAACATTGTCACAGGATTCGCTCCGGGGAAGCCTATTACAATCCGTCCAGGCGAAACGCTCGTGGTCGATTTCGGGCAGAACGCTTCCGCAGTACCTGCCTTCGAGTTCAAGGCAAAGGAAGGCACCGTGCTGACTTGCCTGCCTTCGGAGCTTCTGAATGACGGAAACGGCGCTAAGAGTCGAGGCATGGACGGGCCAGAAGGGAGTACGCACCGCCTCAACCTTCGCATTCCCGATACAGGAATGCAGCTTCACTACACGTTTGGACATCGCGACGGCACTTGTCTGGCTAAAGACGGCTTTGTGTCCTTCATCCCTCGAAGCACCTTTTTCGGCTATCGCTTCGTGTCAATAACGGCAACGGACGAGGTTACGATTCGCACCATAAAGTCTGTCCCCGTTACTTCCATCACGAAGGAGATGGAGACAGGCACTATCGTGACGGGTAGTGAGGACATCAACAAGCTCATCTCCAACACGGTTTGGGGACAACGCTCGAACTATCTGTCCGTTCCCACAGACTGCCCACAGCGCAACGAACGCCTTGGTTGGACAGCCGACACACAGGTCTTCACTGAGACCGGAACGTTCTTCGCCAACACGGATCGCTTCTTCCATAAGTGGATGCGGGACATGAGGGACACGCAGTCGCCCACCGGCGCTTTCCCGGGTGTCGCGCCTTTGGCACAGTACGGAGCAGGTGATGGCAAGGGCAATGGTGACATGATGCGTCTCGGTTGGGCAGATGCAGGTATCATCGTGCCTTGGACTATCTGGAAACAATTCGGGGATAAAGCCATCGTTGAAGAAAATTGGGACGCGATGAACCGCTTCATGGATCACATCTACGAAACGAAATATGAGCACACAGTCATGACTGGAGAGAACGGCAACTATCAGTGGGCGGACTGGTTAAGCTATGAGCCTTTGGAGAGTTGTAGCGGTCGGAGCCACGAGAATGGTCAGCCGAAGCCCGAGACGATTGTGTATTGGAACTATCTCAGCACGTCGTACTGGGCAATGGACGCGGGCATGATGCGCGACATGGCACAGGCCATCGGTCGTGATGCCTCGCCATATGAGAAGATGCTTACCGAAGCAAAGGACTATATCCGCGAGAAGTTCCTCAATGCCGACGGTTCGTTCAAACTCGACATCCTCAACACGATGCAGACGCCAGCACTCTTCGCCCTCAAGAACAATTTGCTTGAAGGTCAGGCGAAGACCAATATGATTTCCCGTCTCAAAGAGAATTTCCGCCAACACGACAACTGTCTCCAGACAGGTTTTCTCGGCACATCCATCCTCATGCAGACCCTCACGGACAACGGCATGCAGGACATCGCCTACGAACTCCTCTTCCAACACAAGAACCCGTCGTGGCTCTATTCCGTCGATAACGGGGCAACGACCATCTGGGAACGTTGGAATTCGTACACCGTGACCGAAGGCATGGGACCGCGAGGCATGAACAGCTTCAATCATTATGCTTACGGATGCGTCTGCCAATGGTTGTGGGAGACGGCTGCAGGCATTGCTGCCGACCCGAAGGAACCTGGCTTCAAGCACATTATCATGAAGCCCGTACCAGACAAACGTCTCGGTCACCTCAAGGCAGAGTATAAGTCGGCAGCAGGTCTCATCAAGAGCGCTTGGCGCTACAAGGGCGACCAATGGATATGGACCTTCACCATCCCGAAGGGCGCAACGGCTTCTGTCACTCTGCCTGGCGAGACCACTTCAAAAGAATATAAGGCAGGGACTTATAAGATAACCAGCACCCTCCCCTAACCCCTCCCCCGAGGAGGAGGGGAAACCCTCCGTCATGCGTCTGCTTGTCTTTCTGTTATTGATCCTTCCGTTCTGTGCGGCTCAAGCTCAAGATTCTCCCTCCTTTGGGGGAGATAGAGGGGGGCTGTGGGACGATTTTGTGGAGGAATACACAAGTGACGTAGAACGGGCAGAGGAAGTAGACCTGCAACTGCATCTACAGGAGCTCAAGGAACTTTCGGAGCATCCGCTGAACATCAACACGGCAACCGTCGAAGACCTTCTGCAGTTGCCGTTCCTGTCTGAAGCCCAAATAGAACAGATACATGCCTACATCTACCTGCATGGGCAGATGCAGACGCTTGCAGAACTGCGCCTCGTGCCGCTTCTTGACGAAGTGACTCGTAGGCGCCTTTCTCTTTTTGTGTATGCCGAACCAGAACAGCAGGAGGTCAAAGACCGGCTACTGGGAAATCTACGTAATGATTTTTCCATGCGCCTCGACGTGCCGCTCTATTATCGGATGGGGCAGCTGCTGGCCGACGGCTATCGCGGCGATGCGCTCTACCATCGCATTCGCTATTCGATAGGTAATAGTCGGCATTTTCAGGCAGGATTACGTGTGGAAAAGGATGCCGGCGAACGCTTTTACGATAGTTATGGAGCCTATGCCATGTTGCATGACGTGGGTATCGTGCAACGTGCGATTGTAGGCGATTACCGTATTGGATTTGGCGAGGGATTGGTGATGGGTGGCAGCACTTGGAACAGCAAGAGCACGCCGCCGCTCAAGACACAGGGTGGCATCCGTGCTATGACAGGCATGGACGAGGTAAATTTCCTGCGAGGCGCAGCTGTGTCGCTTTCAGCAGGCAAGCATGTCCGCCTGAGTGCTTTCGGCTCTTACCGCAAACGGGATGCGACGCTGACAGACCAGGGAGAGGTACAGACGTTGCTCACCAGCGGCTATCACCGGACAAAGTCTGAGTGGGAGCGGTGCAGAAACGTTGGCAGTACGGTGCTGGGCGGCAATGTGGAGTGGTACGACAAGGGCTTCCACTTGGGAGCCACAGGTTACTGGCAGAAGTTCAGCCGTACCCTCAATCCTGGTACCCAAGTGTATCGGGCTATTTATCCGAAGGGAGAGACCTTTGGTACGGTAGGGATGAACTATGGCTATACGCGCTACCGCCTTTCTCTCGCTGGCGAGACAGCCTACAGCACAGCAGGCGGTGGTTGGGCGACCATCAATCGCGCGTCATGGAGCATCGGACGGAACTACACGCTCTCTGCCGTGCAGCGCTTTTATGCCTATCAGTATTATTCCTTTTACAGTAGCGCTCTGAGCGAGAACTCCAATGCCCAGAACGAGAGCGGTGTACTTCTGCATCTACAGGCTGAACCGCTGGCGGGGTTGCAACTGACGGCATACGCTGACTTTTTCCATCATCCTTGGCCACGTTACCGCATGAAGCACAGCAGTACTGGTCAGGAATTCATGCTGCAGGGCACCTACGCACTTTCGCGTCAGCACATCCTTTTGGCGCGTTATCAGTTGAAAAGGAAAGAGAATGGTAATCTTATAGAGCCACACCACCGCGTCAAGCTACAATGGACGTGCGAGCCTTCGAAGTCTTGGCGCTTGCAGACGACAGGCATGTTCCATCGGGTGCTGGGCAGCACTGGTCTGATGTTCACGCAGGGCATCCGCTATACACTTCCCAAGCCGAGTTTGTCATTCAATGGTTTGTTGGGTTGGTTCCATACCGACGACTACTTGAGCAGAGTCTATGCCCAATTGCCGGCTCTCTATAGTAGTGTTTCGTCGGCCTCGTTCTTCGGTCATGGTATGCATACAACTTTCACCTGTCGTTGGCAGAGCAAAAACGGGCGATGGATGTTTGAAGCACGTTACGGCATGTTGCGTTACTTCGACCGCGACGAGCAGGGCACGGGTATGCAGGCCATTATGAGTCCGTGGAAGAACGACCTTTCTTTTCAGTTGAGGGTGAAAATCTAAAGCCTCCCATTACGGGGAGGTATGGAGGGGTCTGCTTTTAACCATACACCAAATCCCCAACACAACAAACGGCACGGAGAGGAGTTGTCCCATATTGAAGAGCATACCGTCCTCGAAGGCTTCCTGGTTCTCCTTAGTGTATTCGATGAAGATGCGGCTAGTGAAGATAAGGAAGAGACAGAGGCCGAAGAAGAAGCCTGTGCCTACTTTCTTAGGATAACGACGGTAGAAGTACCAATGAATACCAAAGAAAATGGCATAGCAAATGGCTTCGTAGAGCTGCCCGGGATGGCGTGGCAGCATATCCACCTTCTCAAAGATGAATGCCCAGGGTACGTCTGTTGGCCGTCCGATAATTTCGGAGTTCATGAGGTTGCCGAGACGGATGGCGCAGGCACAGATGGGTGTTACGATGGCCACGTTGTCGAGCACGTGCAGGAAACGTAGTTTCACATGTCGGGCATAAAGCCACAATGCAAGCATCAGACCGAGCGTGCCTCCGTGACTGGCCAGTCCTTCGTAGCCGGTGAACTTCCATCCCTGTCCTGGCACTTGACGCATGGGCAGCAGCATCTCGATGGGGTGCGACAGATAGTAGCCGGGCTCGTAAAAGAGACAATGTCCGAGGCGCGCGCCGATAAGGATGCCGAGGAAGCAGTACATAAACATAGGCTCGAACTTCTCCTCGCCGAGTTTCTGTTCCCGGTAGAGTTTGTGCATGAGCAGATAGACGCTCACCAAACCAATGGCCCAGCACAGCGAGTACCAGCGAATAGCGAAGAAGCCCAGGTCAAAGGCTACGACATCAGGGTTCCACGTTATGAATAGTCCATAGTTCATAATTCATAGTTCAAAGTTAGAGGAGACTTCCTTCTTCTAAGAGGAGGTCGGAAGGAAGCTCAACGTTGAATCTAAAATGCATGATATCGCCGTCCTGCACCACGTAGTCCTTGCCTTCGACACTCATCTTGCCTGCCTCGCGGACAGCGGCTTCTGAGCCGTAGTGGATGTAGTCCTCGTACTTGATGACCTCTGCACGGATGAAGCCCTTTTCGAAGTCTGTGTGGATGACACCTGCACATTGGGGCGCTTTCCAGCCACGGCGGAAGGTCCAGGCCTTGACTTCCATCTCGCCTGCTGTGATGAAAGTCTGCAGAGTGAGCAGGTGGTAGATGGCTTTGATGAGGCGATTGCAGCCGCTCTCCGTCAGCCCCAGGTCTTCGAGGAACATCTGTTTCTCTTCGTAGGTTTCCAGCTCGGCGATGTCGGCTTCTGTCTGGGCACTGATAATCATCATCTCGGCGTCCTCCCCAGCGATGGCTTTCGTGACAGCTTCTGTATAGGCGTTGCCTGTGGCTGCCGAAGCATCATCAACGTTGCAGACGTAGAGCACGGGCTTGGTGGTGAGCAGGAAGAGACTGCTGGCAGCAGCCAATTCGTCTTCTGTGTCGAAGGTAACACTTCGGGCACTCAGTCCTTTGCTCAGCGCATCCTGATACTTGAGCAGCACGTCAAGTTCCACTTTGGCCAGTTTGTCACCGCCTACTCGAGCCTGCTTCTCCACTTTCTTGATGCGGTTCTCGATGGTCTCCAGATCTTTTATCTGCAACTCAGCATCGATAATCTCCTTGTCGCGGACGGGATCTACGCTGCCGTCAACATGCACAATGCCGTCATTGTCGAAACAACGCAGCACATGGATGATGGCATCGCACTCGCGTATGTTGGCAAGGAACTGGTTGCCTAAGCCTTCGCCTTTGCTCGCACCTTTTACCAGACCGGCAATATCCACGATGTCGCACACAGCGGGTACAATGCGTCCCGGGTGCACAAGTTCGGCGAGTTTGGTCAGTCGCTCATCGGGCACGGTAACCTGTCCGAGCTGAGCGTCTATGGTACAGAAGGGGAAATTGGCTGCCTGCGCCTTAGCGCTTGAGAGACAGTTGAAGAGGGTTGACTTACCTACATTAGGCAGTCCGACTATGCTGGCTTTCATTTTTCAATTCATAATTCGTGATTCACAATTCATAATTGCTGTACTGCTTGCCGTGGGTATTCAGAAGTCGTTAAAGCTGTCGTTCACAGCTGGGCGGATAGCAATACATTCCATTTCGATGAGCCATGCGGGGCGGCAAACGGGAGCAAGGGTGAAGACCGTTGGAATGTTGGGATATTTCTCTTGGAACATGCTGCGGACGGTCTCGTAGTCGGATCCATCGCGCAGATAAACAATGATTTGTGCAGCATCGTCCATCGTCATGCCACCTTCTTCAAGCAACTTCTCCACGTTCTTCCACATGCGCTGGGTCTGTTTCTCGACGTCACCTACATGCTCCACTTCACCCTTCATGTTGATGCTCGCTGTGCCGGAGATGATGGCGTGATTGCGGTCGCCGTACTGAAGGAGGGTGCCTCGCTCGAAAGTAACGCCATACTCGCTGGTACGGTTCAGATGTGTTGCTGCGTATAGGTAGTGTTGCTGCTCGGGCTTGAAGCCGCTGAGGGCGTAGCATCCCAGCTGTATGATAGCCTTGGGGTCAGCGGGATTGCCACCAATGCCGGTCGAGGCAATGTAGTGCGTCTCGGGTGTCAGACCGTGTAAAGTGAAGTTCTCCCAACGGGCAACGACGAGGCCCTTGTACTGCGTATCGACATCTCTGACGAAGAACCAAGTGCGGATGCAGTTGTCTTCTAAGGTCAGGTTGTAGTCTTCCAGGAGCTTTTCGTATTCCACGAGAAGCGATTCCGTCTGCCCGTAACTGCTGCCGTCGCTTGTCGTCATGTTCATCGTCCAGATGTGTTGATAACCGTTGTGTCGCACAATGGTAGAGCGCAGTTTGTCGGCCGTTGGAATGATTTCTGTACCGCTTTGCAGGTAGATCCATAGTGCCATTTTGCTGCCGTCCATTGGCGGCTGCTGGATATAGGAAACGGTGCAAGCATCGTCCTGTCCCATGAGGGGACGCTGGTTGGTGGCATCCGAGAGGAAGTAGCGCTTGAAAACGGGCTTTGCGTGTTTCATGTCCTCCATGCCCATCAGATATGTTTCCGCCTGACAGATGCGGCGGAATTGTTGGGGGAAGGACTCGTTGCGCGGTTCTACGTGCAGCATAGCATGAAATTCCCCTGTTTTCCCTTCTGGCGCAAAGGCTGTCAGTTCGATGGTAGCACCGAGTTCTTCCAGGTATTTTTTCTTAAATTGCATGGTGCATTGTGTAATATTGGGTGCAAAGGTACAAAATAAAGTTTAAAGTTGAAAGATTAAAGTTGAAAGTTTATAGTTTTTCACTCTTAATATCATATATAATGTGTAGGTTTCGTAAGAAAATGTTACATTTGCAGCAGCAAAGACATGATTAGAAACTCTTCGGGATATTCCTTCCGGAGACGTGACAGAGGAATATGAAAGAAGTTAAGTTAGGCATACGGCGGACAGTGGCGCTTGAGTTGGCGCGGCAGTTGAACAAGAACCTGCGACGGGAACATCCGCTCAGGCAGGTGTTCTGGGAAAGTACCGTGCGCTGCAACATCCATTGCCGGCATTGCGGTAGCGACTGTCGTCAAGTTGCCACTACGCCCGATATGCCTCGCGAGGACTTCTTCCGTGTGCTCGACAATATAGCCCAAAAGCGGAATCCGGGCGAGGTATTCATCATCCTCGGAGGCGGAGAGCCGCTTGTCAGAGAGGATGTTGTGGAGTGTGCTCGGGGCATCAGCCAGCGGGGTTTCCCCTGGGGAATGGTCACCAACGGCCTCTACCTTACTTCCGAGCGCTTCACTCAGCTTCGCGAGGCAGGTCTCTGTTCCATCACCATCAGCCTCGACGGACTCGAGGAGCAGCACACTTGGTTGCGCCGGCATCCCGACTGCTTTCGTATGGCCAGTCAGGCCATCGACATGATTGTGGCCGACGGGGCGCTGATATACGACGTGATGACCTGCGTGCATCAGCACAACTACGACACCCTGCCACAGCTGCGCGACTACCTTATCAATAAAGGTGTGACCGACTGGCGGCTGGCAACGATTTTCCCTGTGGGAAGAGGCGCTCAGGACAAGGAACTGCAGTTGACGGGCGAACAGATGAGGGGACTTCTCGATTTCATCCGCCAGACGCGCAAGGAGGGGAAGATACACGCCTCCTACGGTTGCGAGGGCTTCCTCGGCCCTTACGAGGGCGATGTGCGCGACTGGATGTTTCGTTGTTCGGCTGGTGTAACGGTGGCCTCGGTTCTTGTGGACGGCAGCATCAGCGCCTGTACCAGCATCCGCTACAACTACCGTCAGGGGAATATCTACGAGGACGACTTCATGGATGTCTGGGAGCATCGTTTCCAGCCTCATCGCAATCGCGAGTGGATGAAGCGTGACGACTGCAAGGATTGCCGTTTCTGGCGCTACTGCGAGGGCAATGGCCTCCACCTGCGCGACGACGAAGGGAAGTTGTTGCTGTGCAACTTGGCACACATTGAGCATGGCTAATATTAGGGATTAGAGATTAGGGAATAGGGATTATAGATTATAGATTAGGAATTGATATGAAAAAGCGAGTTTATTCTTTTTGGAACCTGGTGCTGGGTTCGTTTATTGCCTTGTTGGGTTTTGGTTCGTGCAAGACGTCAAAGAAGGTACAGCCGACAGACGGAACGGTGGTGCTTTACGGACCGCCGCCAGTCAAAGTAGAGAAGCAGAACCCGGGCCAGGAGATGAGGCTTCTCTACGGGGTGCCTCCTGTGCGCGTCGTCCAGAAGTGATTCCTTGCTGAAGCAGCCAACTTATTATTGCTGCGCACGGGAAATGTTTTTTCTCTGCGCAGCAATAATTTTTTCTATGCAGAGGAACTAAATCTGCTCCCTTTTTTGACCAAAAATCGCAATTTAATATCACAATATCACACCCTAACGTACTGACAATCAATAAGTGTGATATAGTGATATTAAAATCGAAAAAAATAAATAGATGCTTTTTGCGAAACGGCCTTTTGTTGTGAGAGAAATGGCCTTTCTCTTTCGGAGAAACAGGCTTTTACTCCCTCGCGAGGCTGCAAGTGTTCCCTCGCGAGGCTGCACTTGTTCCCTCGCGAGGCTGCAAGGGAACCAACGGCCTGAAAGGCCAGCAAGCCTTTAGCCCAGGGCACCGCCCTGGGTATTTGGGCAACGGATGTATGCGCCCTGGAAGGGCAAAAGCACCAATGGAAATAAACTTGGCGGATTCTCGTCCGTCCGTCATGACCACTATATATATGTGTGGTCATGAAAAACGGACAAAAATCTTTCCGCGAGCGATTGTCGAATTGGTGCTGACCGACGGCTCGTTTGGTGCGCACCAATTAATGAGTTGGTGCTGACCAATTGCTCATTTGGTATGCACCGATTTATAAGTTGGTGCTAACCGATTGCTTATTTAGTGCGCACCGATTAACGGATTGGTACTGACCGCTTAAACAATCGCAGTATTTCTGTCTTTATTAGTATTTTTCTTTCAAAAGCTTTTAGCGTATTGTGTTTTTTCGTAATTTTGTACCGCATTTTGCAAAGAATGCAGACATATTTGCTCAATAGACTCTCAATTCACCACCACGAGAAACGAGCAAACATCAATTATTGGGACTGCCCTTACAAGGCGCAGAAATTCCCATATATTGATGTGGCTTGTGGTGAGCCGAGAGTCGTATGGCGAAGGTGTGCGCCTCTTTTGTTGAAAAGAAGTATTCACAAAAGCTGTAAACGGCAATGAAAGAAAAGTTATTATCGGTTTTGATGGTTCTGCTGACAGGCTTAACGGCAGTGGCACAGGACATAAGTCAGTTTAAGGTGCTTAGCGATTCGGCATATCAGACCAACACGATGTACCAGTCATGCAACAAGTATCAGAAAGACGCCATACTCTTTATGGACTTAGTAGCAGAAACGCATCCCTATTACATTAGGTCCGAACGGTGCGAGGAATGGTATGCTAAGAAGGAGACGTTGTTGGAGAAATGCAAGAGCATAGAGACGGACGAAGCACTTGCCGATGCCCTTAACGAGGCCTTGGGCAAACTGAAGGACAAACATACTTGCGTTACTACGGCAAAACAAGTGAAAGAGGCAACATTGGCAGAGCGGAAGAAACTGACGGAGGCTGGCATCACATCTTTCGCTCCAGACAGGGAACACATCATGCGTCCTCATGCCACGGTTTACGACTACCAGATTTTCCCAGATATAAGCATCTGCTATCTGCAATTCAACAAATGCGCCAATGACCCGGCTAATCCTTTTTCATCTTTCCTTGATAGGATGTTTGCAGAGATGAAGGAGGCGTGCATCAAGACGCTGGTGGTGGATGTGCAGTACAATAGCGGCGGCAACGACTACTATTGCAGCCTGCTGATGGAGCATCTTTATCCTTTTGACAACTTAAAGACCTTCACTGCCTATACCCGCCTTTCAAACTTTATGACAGAGTATTTCCCTAATGCAGTTGAACTAAAGAAGAATTGGGAACAAGGAGGCCACAAGGACGAACTCTATCAAGAGCCTGCCAATAATAACAGCAACTATCAGCAGCCAAAGCTCTACGAGGGGCAGGTGGTATTCGTTATGGGACAGAGGACTTTCAGCAGCGCAGGCAACCTTCTAACCTACGCTCGCGACAACCACTTTGGCACCATTATTGGTACGACCTCAACTTTTGGACCTTCCCACTATGGACATATCCTTCCCTTCCGTCTACCCAACACAGAAGTGTATGGATCCATCTCGTGCCAGTTGTTTGTTCGTCCTGATGAATCCAAAACCGACGAACCCTATATGCAACCAGATATCAAGGTTAACCTCGAAGACTGGGATGCATCATGGAGCCTTATTACTGAGAAATACGGGGTAAAACAATAATTCCCCAAAAATATTAGTCGGATAAACAGATATATTATGAAGAAGAAAACATTCATCACCATACTGCTCGCCCTTGTGGCATTCACTGCGAACGCTCAGTTACTATTCCGCATCAGCGGCAACGGTCTGGCTGCTCCATCCTATATCGTAGGTACCTACCATATTGTCGATGAGTCATTTGTGGATTCCATTGTCGGCATACGTCAGGCTTTGGTCGATTGCCAACAGGTTTATACCGAGGTGCTAAAAGGCGATTTGACAAACGCGGACAGCCTTGCCTTCAAGAAAGCACAACTGCTGCCCAAAGGTGTGACTATTGACAAACTGCTTTCGTCCGAAGAGATGAACCGACTGAACGCTTTTGTCAAGAGAATAATTGGCGCAGATCTAAGCGACTCACGACTAGCATCCCTCTGCCATTTGACCCCAACTGCTCTAAGCCTAAATCTTTCGCTGCTCATCTTTGCCAAAAAATACGGAAACCTAATGAAAAGCGGCACGATGATAGATGATTTCTTTCAGAAGGAAGCAAGTAAACAAGGGAAGAGCGTGGGGGGACTTGAAACTATGGCCTTTCAGTTGACTTTACTTTATGGCTACACATTGGAAGAACAGAAGGAATCACTGATGTGTATGGTGGACAATGGTGAAATCATAGAGAAATTGGAAGAAGACATCGCGCAGGCCTATTTATCACGTGACCTCAATAGACTGTATGAGTTATTGGACCGGAAAATGAATATATGTGGTTCGCCGGAAGAGAGATCCTTAATGCTTGACAACCGCAATGCCGACTGGCTGACAAAGATGCCTCGTCTTATGAACGGGAAACCGACTCTCTTTGCTGTAGGTGCAGGACATCTGCTTGGCGAAAAGGGAGTACTAAACTTGCTTCGGCAGGAGGGCTACACGGTAGAGCCTGTTAAGAACAAATAGCAATTTATGGAAGATATCAGAATCTATCATTCCCCTTGGCAGATGCTGCTAATGGTCTTTGGGATGCTTGGTTTTCGTTACTCTTAGTCTATATTTCTCGTAATTCTTCAACGAGCGAAGCGACTTCTTCGACTCTTCGAACTCAGCTCTTCTATCTGTAGCCTTTAGTCACCATTGCTGGAGTGCAGGGAGTCATTAAGGCAGAGCTTCCATGATTATTCGAAAAGTGCATCTAATGTCACTTCTGTGTTTACAATGCTCTTGTGCATTCCGTCAGCCACGCCGAATGTCGTAACAAACGTATTCACCAGTGCTTTTGTACATTTCGTGGCCTCACGGAAGATTGTCATCCGCTGGCGTAGCTTCTTTTCGTATGCATCCTTTAGCTCATAAGGACCAACGCTGAACTTCATCTCGCAGAGATGCACCATCCGGTCTGCACGGTCGATGATAAGGTCAATCTGAGCGCCTTCCCTCTTGGCAGGGTCTTGATTGGTCTTGTCAGCCACTTGCCGCCATGAGGAAACGCTGGTTGCCATTCCAGAGATGCCAAGTGCTCGCTTTATCTGCCCTACGTGGTATAGGCAAAGCAGTTCGAATGCCCTGCCCATCCAAGATTCTACACTGTGTGACTGGAAATTATGGCTCCACCACAGTTCATCGCCCGATAAGTCTTCGGCAAGGAACTTATAATAAAATAAGGTGTAAAAGTCAACTAACCTGTAAATGGCATCAGTTGACTTGTTCGGGAAACGAGCCATTTTGGCGATGAAGTCGCAGCGTTCCAAATTACGAAGTACTGCAGTGAGATTTCGCCCCTCAATTTTCAGAACTTTCATCATGTCGTTCCGTGTCATACCTTCTTTATGTTGACTGAGAGTTTTTACCACAGAGATATACTGGTCGGCATGTTTGAAAAGTGCCGTATATAGTTCCTCAAACTCTATTCGAAGTGGGGCATTCGGAGCAAAGCATAGTCGGTCAACATTTTGGACAAGACTCTGATTCGTCTTCAGCAGACTAAGGTAGAAAGGAATCCCGCCAAAGAGCATGTAACACTGTGCTATCTGGTATCGATCCCATTTGCAGTGATGAGAGCGCAGGTATTCTTCCGTCTCTTTAAGGTTGAAGGGACGTAGATAGATGTTTGCAGTGATGCGAGCATGAAGCCCACCTTGGTTTTCAATCAGTTTGTCAACCATCCATGATGTTGCCGAACCAGACCCCACAAAGACAATATCGTTCCGACGGTTTGCCCACCCGTTCCAGAAGTTTTCCAAGGCTTCAACAAAGTCTGACTTTTGTGTGTCTATCCAAGGCATTTCATCGAAGAACACTACTTTTTTTCTGTTAGCTGGAAGATTACCAAGATGTTCCTCCAGTGCATCAAAGGCATCAAACCATTCGGCATACTTTGGTATAGTCTTCAACCCTGCATACTGTTTCATGGCTTTTCCAAAATTTCGCAGTTGAACCCTTTGCGTAGAACGATGCGAGCCCACGAAACAGAAATCATAATTCATCTTGAAGTACTGATCTATGAGGAAGGTCTTTCCCACGCGCCTTCTTCCATAAACGATAACAAATTCCGAACGGTCTGACTCCATGCAGTCCCGTAGCATAGAGCACTCTCTGTCTCTCGCAATAAGCTTCTGTTCCATATTGATGATCTTGTATTTGCTGGCAAAGGTACAAACAATTATTGAGAAAAAGCCATTCGTTAGCATATTTTTGCCCCAAAAGATAAAGATTTAATTGTTTTTGGGGCAGAATAGAGCCAAGAAGTGAAAATCGAGGGTGACATATCGATGAAGCCAGATGCTGATATGGCTATGAAATACTTGCACAAAGCCCTTCTTTTTGGTTTACAAAAGTTAAATACGTTAAATCTTCATCTATTTCTATCTCTTTAGAATCTACGTCATCACTTTTCTACCGTTTTAGACTGTAAGTCATTGATATAAAACGATTTGCAAATACAAGGGTTGCACCGACCTGTCCTCAGTCACGATTGGCAATAGTATCACATATATTAACCACTATACTTTTCAAGGGTGCAGTGGCTTAATCTCTGTTACTATTGGTAAAAGTGTTACTGAAATCGGCATTGAAGCTTTCTCAGGCTGCTCAAGCATAACAACAATTTATTGTTATGCAGCCACACCACCAAGAGCTGATTCGTCATACTTGCCCGCCTCTTCTACACTATATGTTCCCGCTTCTTCAATAGATGCCTATAAGAATGATTGGTTTTGGGCGCAATTTAAGAATATTGTAGCAATAGAAGAATAGGACAATTGGTAATGATATTGTCCTCAACTCCGTTCTGCTGGACCAGCAGCCGTGAGTATCAGGATTTGCAATCCGTATCCATTCCTCTTTCGTTTTTCATCCCTTAGTCCTGCCAACGTGTCAGACGTTGGCAGGCTTTTCTTTTTGGTCTGATTTTGCTGATAAGTTTTTTAGAAGATGAAATTGGCACTCCATGCGGACTTCACCCCATATCGGCATGCCGAAGTTTCTCTGAGGAAACACTTTGGCTTCGCCGAAGTTTCCTTGAGGAAACACTTTGGCTTTCGCCGAAGTTTC
>JAGCNQ010000131.1 GCA_017645845.1 Bacteroidaceae bacterium | reverse complement strand
TGTCTGGAATCTGCCCCTGAAACATCCCGTTAACATCGCTTACGAGGCCGCGACTGCCTACCTCGGTGACGTCAACATGATTGACCCCTTCCACATGGACGCCTACAACAAGGTGGCCATCAACTATAATCGTGATGTAGAGATATTCCCCGTACTCAACACACTCTTCGAGGGTATCTACGGCGAGTGTCCCTACAAGTCGCCGACCGACATGGGTGTCAACATGGTGGGCTTCTGTATCTGCAACGACGAGGTCTGCCAGCAGGCCGGCAAGGACGAAATCATCCGCCGCTACTATACAGCCCTGAACCACATGGCAAACGATGCCTGCAACGAAGCCGAAGTGAACAAGATTGCCCTGTTGCTCAAGCAGGCAAAGATAAGTACCGACGACCGTCGCGTCACCGTTGAGGCCCGTCTCCGCAAGGAAGAGTCCGGCGTACCCTCATCAGCCATCGAACTGGAGGACGGCACCATCATCACGGCGGCCTCCTCTCCGCTGCTCGGCACGTCGGCGTCCCTGCTCCTCAATGCCACCAAGCACCTGGCGGGCATCGACCATGGGCTGAAACTCATCTCGCAGGACTTCATAGAGCCCATCCAGCGCACTAAGATAGAATACCTGGGCGGCCACAATCCGCGCCTCCATACTGACGAGGTACTCGTGGCGCTCAGTGTCCTGAGCCGTCAGGACGAGAACTGCCGCCGCGCCCTCGCCCAGCTGCCCAGCCTCGCAGGCTTGCAGGCCCACACCACCATCATGCTTGTCGAGGTGGACATCAAGATATAAAAGAATCTCGGCGTTGACCTCACCTGCGACCCCGTCAAGAAGAACTGAGGGACCCCCCTAAGGGGTCGGGGGTCTCAGTTTTGCCTGAAAGGGCTTTGGGCTCATAGCGCAGGGCAGCGCCCTGGGTAAAGGCAAGAGGGAGAATAACGCCCTACAGGGGCAGAATCTTTTGCCCTTCCAGGGCGCTCGTTAATCGGGCGAAACAAATCCCCAGGGCGCTGCCCTGGGCTGAGTGCTTGCTGCCCCGTTGGGGCGTTCCCCTTTCCCTTTTAATTGTCAATTATCAATTATCAATTGTCAATTAAAACTAAAGGCAGGCGCCGAGCCTGCCTTTAGTTTATTCATCTCCTCCGGGGACGTTGTCGCCGCCGCCGGAACCGCCGGAATCACCGGAACCGGAGCCGCCTCCGTTATTGTCACCGGTGCCTGGAATCTCACCGTTGTCCACGATGTCCTCTTCCTCCACCACAGCACCCGTCTTCTCGTCAACCTTCTGCCAGCTCACGTCTTCTGCGAACTGCTGGCTGTACTTCGGGTGAACGGTAGCACCGAGGCGGCTTACGCCATTGCCTGCATTCAGCATCTTGGCCGTTGCCACTACCAAGTTGCCGTCCTTGTCCTTGTAGTCCTTCACCGAGAGCGTGAGGTTAGGGTAGAGCGTGATGAACTTCTCGCCCAGGGGGACGCGGAAGCCCTTCAGCAGGTTGCGCTTTACGGCCTTCATGTACTCCGTCACCGCTGCACGCAGGATAGACGGTTCGATGGTCGTATTCTCACAGGCTTCCTGGCATACCTCCTCGAAGGTCAGTGTGCCGTTGGGAAGCGGTACGGCATAGAAACTATGGGTACCTACACTTGAGTTCTCTTTTGCAAAATACTTGATTTTTGCCATAGTCATTAGTTTTTTAGTTAATAGCTTTAATATATACTCTCTTTCCGGCTCTCCATGCAGGAGCAAAACTACCGTCTATACTCTAACGCTTTGCTTCACTATACTGAACCGCTGCGCTTCACTATACTAAACCGCTTCGCTTCACTATACTAAACCGCTGCGTTTATATATATGGGCCCGCTTCACTGCTCCATATCGAACCGTTATGCAAAGATATATATAAATCCTTAGATATCCCATACCCTTGCCCGATGTTTTAATATATTTTAAGTTTTCCACAGCCCGTACCGACGATTTTCCCGAAAATGTATTGCCGTTTCGGGAAAAAACCGTAAATTTGCAATCTGAAACAATATTAATAACCCTTTAAACATCTTACTATGAAGAGAATTATTACCCTTATTGTTGCCCTCATGACGATTGCGGCAGGGGCAAATGCAGACGACCGCACCGTGGTTTCCGTAGTAGAAGCCACATCGACGGACTATGCATCAATTTGCGTGGTTGGGGCATCCGTAAGTGCCCAGCCTACTGTCCAGATTACCAAGGGGGCACCTGCCTATTTCTATTTCTACAGTGGCAAATGGTATAAGAAGAAAGGGACAAACTCGTCTATGTATGTGAAAGAAGGCCTTTTCACAGAAGGTACCTGGTTTTTTCGTTGTCAGCTTCGTGTTGATGGCGATGCAGGAAAGACTCATCGGCTTTCGGAGAATACCGTCGTGAAAATCAACGGTAAGACCTGCAAAATAACTGATCTTCGGGTATATGACACTTATTCTTATTGCTACGTTGACTGGCCTGAGATGACAATCACTGGCAAGTTGGATAACCGCACGGAGATTTCGCTCATCGAGGCCACCTCGTCGAACTATAAGACAATTCCTGCATTGGGCACATCCGTAACTACTAAACCTACCGTGAGCATCACCACGGGGACACAGGCCCGCTTTGATGTCGCTTCGGGTTACTGGGCAAAGCAAATATACCAGGGAGGAGGTTTCACGTCTGTCACCAGTGGGGAATTCAGCGTCGGGACTTGGTGCTATTTCTGCAATATCTGGATAGACGGCACTGCAGGCAAGTCGTACCGCCTTTCTGACAATCTCAAGGTGAAGATAAACAATGAGTATTGCGACATAGAAGGTGTGGTAATCGTCGATAAGGATTATTCCTATGTAAAAGTCATGTGGCCTGAAATAGATGTGGAAAAGACAAAGATTACACGTGTTGATGTGACCTCAACGGACTATGCGTCCATCCCCGTGATAGGCTCGTCCTTAAGAAAACCGACTGCCACCGTTACCACAGGAAGCCAAGCGCGCATGGTGACGGAAGAAGGGTGTTGGTGTAAAGAGTCGGGGAGTGGTTATGATGCTGTGGGAAGTGGGCTTTTCACGGAAGGCACCTGGTGGTATTACTGTGAGCTTCGCGTTGATGGCGAGGCAGGAAAAGCGTATCAGCTAACAAAGAACACTATAGTGAATATCAATGGACATTTATGTCAAGTATATGAAAATGGAAACGGAAGTGACTATTCCAGTATCAACGTCTTTTGGCCAGAGATTAAAGTGAACGACAATCGTACGGTGATTTCCGTTGTCGAGGCAGGAAGCAACTTTGAGAACTATCTCAAGGCAGGGAAGACCCTAAAGGAATTGGGAAGTGAAACATTTAACATTACTACAGGTAAGCCTGCCACCGCCGTGTCACAGTCTTGGTATAAATACGATGAAACTTCGGGCAGCTGGAAAGCGGTGATGGCTAATGATGTTTTGACTTCAGGCAAATATCGTTGGCACGTAGGTGTCGGACTATCTGGCAATAACAGGAACAGTTATGTGCTGTCCTCGGATTTCAAGCTGAAAGTCAACGGCGTGGAATGGACTCGCGAGGGCGGTTTAGAAGAAGGAAGTACTTATTGCTGTTATTATTTTAATTCTCCCAGTATCACCTTGCAGGAAATGGTGGGAGGCACGCTTGGTACGCAGGGAATGTGGGAAATCAAGGACGGCGTGCTGACCATCAACTACAACGGCGACATGCCGCAGGATGTCACCCTCAAGACCACCGACCCGGAGAAGGCCTACCGACTGGTCTTCGAGCCCTACCTGAAGCAGATTAAGGAGGTGGTCATCAAGGGACACAACGTAGGCGTGCAGCCCTATCTGTTCTACTTCTCCGGCGACGGCCCCGACGGCAGCCATCCCGACGACAACATTAAGAAGATAACCATCGGCTCGGGCGTGAAGAGCGTAGGCAAACAGGCATTCGTCGTCTATAACCTCGAGCACTTCTACACCTACTGCGAGACACCGCCCACACTGAGCAGCGACGCTTCTAACGGCACCAGCAACAAGGTGTTCTGGTGGTCGCGCATAAAGGCCAAGCGGACCTATCTCCACACACTCACCACCTCGGGCGTATGGGCAAGATATTGTAACATGAACACGGAATGGTACAAGTGCTTCATAAATGCTTCTGACCCCTACGGTGTCGGAATATATGACCTTTACCCCGAGAACGACCCCGACTACGGCATATACGGCGATTTGAATGGTGACGGAAAGGTTGACATAGCCGATGCAGTAACAGTCCTGAACATCATGGCAGCAAGTGAGTTCAATGCGGAAGCTGACCTCAATATGGACCAGAAGATTGACATTGCCGACTTCGTGACCGTCCTGAACATCATGGCTGCGCAGTAAACCGCTGCGCCTTCGTGGACTCTTTAGAGCCACGGCGCAATGTTAGTTGCAGGGCGCGCTAAATACCGAAAGGGGAGCAAGCTTCACACTGAAGTTTGCTCCCCTTGTTTTTTAACCCTTCTCTTATAACTAATCTTGTTAATCAAATGCATTATCGCTGCGATAACAGCTGCGATAGAGGCCATGGTAGCCTCGGCTTCGATTAATGTGGAGGTAGAGAGTTCTTTGGTAAGATAAGAAGTGGCGAACACCAATTCAATTGCGAAGATAATCACTACAACCGTTAGACATCCCTCGATTAGTCCGACGACGAATCGCCACAAAGTTCCCCAGAGACCGTAGCCAAACAGCTGGCAATAGGTGATGACATAGTAAATGGGGAGGAGCCACACCAACCAGTCCGAGATGAATTCAATGATTGAAATCAGCAGTATCAGCGAGGCCATGAACACCTGGATGAAGAAACCTTCGGGCAGCGTGTGTTGTGTGTGTCGCGGAGCATAGCGGAACAGGTGCCATGTGGGTAGGATAAGCAAACAGTTTAATGCTAGCGTAGCCCATCCGGGATTGGCATCCGCCCATGTCCCTATTTTTTCTAAAGAAATATCCATATCCGAAGTAACTGCTTCGGTTACCTCTTCCCATCCCATCCAATTCCGCAGGTTCTCTACGAATACAAGGCAGATGGCAACGACCAGAAGCATCTTCAAAGGCGGATATGACATTTGGCGCCGCCCACTGATGTAGTCGCTAATCAGATAGCCAGGGCGCCAGATTAAATGCCACAATGTGCGGAAAAACGAACGGTTTTCAATGTTGAAAGCGTCCAAAATGGTACGGCTAATGGCTTTCCACTCTATTTTTCTTCCAACCTTGGCCGACTGTGCACAGCGTGGACAGTAATCTCCCGCAAACTTCAGCCCACAGTTCAGGCAAACATGCTTCTTGTCCGTCAGCTGTTTATAGTGTACGGGCTCATGCTGCCACTGGCGAAACCGTTGCCACCATTTCTGCACTCTGTTCATTCAACTACCTTACGTCCGTTGTTGATATATGTTCCCTTCTGTGTCGGCTTGCCAGGGAACTTGCACCTAAACAAATTCAGTACCTATATGCTACGCCGACGGTGGCATAGATGGGGTACATGCGGAATGTGATGGCTTCGAATTCGGCTCTCCATATGTCCGTCATGCCCCAGTCGAGCTTGCCGAAGACATTCATGTGGCGCATGGCTTTCCAATCAAAACAAAACTCCAGGCCGACATTCAAGGGGAGCATATTGTCGGCGAAGTCCTCGGGATAGGGCGTGGGATTCTCGCGGGTCATGAGTATCTTGGTGCCCGTCGGCTTGTCCTCACGCAGATAACCTATACCCTCATCGTTGTCATAAACCTCGCCATCGAAAGTCTGCTTGAAATAACAACTCATGTAGGGACCGACGCTGACGTTCCAGCGCGGACTCATGCGGAGAGTGGCAAGCAAAGGAATGGTCACGCCCCACATCTCCGTGTTGGTGACGTTGGTTCCGGTGAAGTAGCCCTTGGTGATTTCTCCCTCCTGTTCAAGCCATACGTAATAGTTCTTGACATCGGCATTGGTGTGGAAGCCTTCCCAGAAGAAGTGTGCGCCGAGACTGATTCCCCAGCGCTTGCAGAACATGCGGTAGCCGTCGATGCCGAGGCTGACACCGCCTCTTGGACTGAACCCGTTGATTTTCCTGACTTCTGCAGGAAGGGGCAGAGGTGTGGTGCCTCCGATTACATAACCGGCCCGCACGATGAAGCCGCCTGCGTCCAGCCCTTCCGTGGGCCCCCATTTCTGCCAGGAATCCTCTTGTTGAGCGTGTACTGAAGCTGCAAGGATGAAAGATGCAGCAATAATGGATAGTATGTGTTTCATATCTGTTGTCTTTTATTCACAGAAAATCTGTACGTTGTCGATGAGCAGCTTGCTTCCGATGGCACCCTTGAAGTAGGCTCCCTGCCAACTGCTGGCAAAGCTGATGACGAGGCTGTAGCCCTTGTTCGCCAGTATTTCTGGGTCAGGCTCGGTGGTGTATTGCATGTGGATGGTGAACTCCTGCCACTCGTTGGTCACCCCGTGGATGGGATTGCCGGAAAGCTGGTCCGAGCCGTCCGCGTTATAATGATGCGGCAGTCGTCCCTTACCTATTATATATGGGTTCGTCAGGACATCGTTTCCATCGACCTGCACCTTGTTCCCCTGCTCGTCCTCATTGCGGTAGAGCGTGAAGTACATGTCAGGCTCGTCGATGACACCCTCTATAGGATTGGCGTCACGGTCCTGATAGACACTACCCGGCTCGAAGCGAAGCCATGCACGCATCGTGACGGGCTTGTGAACGAAAGGTGAACCGAACTGCGTGGCCTTGAGTGCATCCTTCAAGGCATTGCCAACATCGAAAACACCGTTGAACAAAGAACCCGATGCAAGACGCATGTTCACCATCTTGCCGAAGGGTCCGGTGTCGCAGGTCTCGAGTTTGATACAGTCACTGCCGTCGGGACCACCGCCAGCTACAGGCGTCGAGGGATATTCCATAGGTTTGGCAGACGACTTGCTAATCTTGAAACCCGGGTTGCCGTTCTTCCACTCCCCGTCGGTGAAGACCTCCGGAGCGTCCCAGATGTAATACTTGCCCGAGGCATCCAGATGATAGCTCTCAAAGTCAATACTCATGTTGCCTTCGCTTGGCTTGTCGTGCACAACGGTAATGGTATAGTCGCGAATCCATACCTTGTCCTGCGAGACAACGCGGAACTTATGCTCCTTCTCTCCAGAGAAATCAACAGACGAGCCACTAAGGAATGGCACATAGGCACCATCCTCCGACATTATGTAAATGGTAGCACCTTCTGTTATACGGAGAGTAGTGGGAACGCTCTGTATGTCTGCATAGCTGCGGATTGTGAAGACAATTTCGTTCTCAGTTGAAATGACCATCTGCAGCGTGTCATAGTCGTGATAGAAGTAATCGGTAGGTCTGTCCAGATGGAGCGAGACGGCCTCAATATCGCACTCTGTGTTCTCCGGCTCTTTCTTAATACATGAGGCGAGGAGTATGGATGGAACAACGAGCAAAAAGACTTTTTTGTTCATAATTATACTACGTTTTTCGTAATTCGCGTGCAAAGGTACGACAAAAAAATGAAAAGTTAAAATGTTGAAATGTTAAAACATTAAATGTGAAGGTGAGAAGATATTTTTTACTCTTTTACCTTTTTACCTTTTAACATTTATTGTTCCACTACCATGCTGAGGATGACAATATCCTTCAGCGGACGATCGTTCTCGTCGGTTTCAGCCTGCTGGATGCTTTTGACCACCTCCATTCCTTCGATGACTTCGCCAAAAACGGTATATTGTCCGTCCAAATGGGGTGTGCCTCCGCGCATATAGTAGTCATCTATCATCTGCGGAGAAAGTTCGATGCCTTTCTCCTCGAGCATCGTACGTACCTTGCGGATATCTGCAGCAGCCTGCTTCTTGCCATAGACGATATAGAACTGGCAGCCGCTGCTTTCCTTTTCGGGATTGACATCGTCGGGTTCTCGGGCAGCAGCCAGCGCACCTCGCCAATGATAGAGGTAAGGCAGACAGAATTCCGCGGGAATGGTGTAGCCTACGTTGCCTTCGCCCAATAGTTTGCCAGGTTCCGCGCCCCGACTGTCAGGGTCACCGCCCTGTATCATGAAGTTTTTGATGCAGCGGTGGAAGAGTGTGCCGTCGTAGAAGCCTTCGCGAGCGAGTTTAAGGAAGTTCTTGCTGTGAAGAGGTGTG
>JAGCNQ010000019.1 GCA_017645845.1 Bacteroidaceae bacterium | reverse complement strand
GTCATATTTGCAGATTTTTGCCTATTTTGAGTCCCTCCACTGTCCCTCGGAGTCACTTTAGTTACCCTAAAACAAAGGCTTTTACGTTGATTATCAGCCACTTATATTTGCAGATAGTAACTTCTGCGTCGGAAAGTAGATTCTGCGTGGGTAAGTGACCCCTTATAAACAACTCTGAGCAACTTGGAGTAATTTGAACTAAGTCCCTCTAAATGAGGGACTTTTTGTATTTTAACACTTCAAGTTGCATATTTGTTTGTACCAGTTTTTCGAGCTATTTTTGCACAGTATTTCTACCGCGAGTGTAAAACAGATAATAAAAACGCCCTTAAAAACGCGATATTTGGAACAAAGGTGATACACCATGAGAAAGTACCAAAACGCCATCGAAGGGACAGCCCATAAGAGGGAGACACAAGGAAAGTATTTTGATCTATTTCAACTGACGTTATTTATTTCTCTAACGCTTGTTAGGGCTTGGCTGGAGCTGTAAGCCGAATGATGTTCAGCGAGTATGGAGGTACATCAAACTGAACGCTATTGTTCTCTGGGGAGAGTAACTGCTCCACAGGGTGAATGGTGGTAGGGGCATCGAGCGTGTTCTCTTCCATACCATCGTTGGCTGCCAAGCGTACTACTCGGGCTGATGCCGGTGTGAAATTCTTGAGGTTGACGTTGGCGGTTGTTGCGACATCGCTGGTATTTGCTACCTTTACGATAAGTTCGCCTGTGGCATCGTCGATAGTGGCAGACGAGAAGATTCCTTTCGTTTCATCATGCTTCAAGACCGTGTCGAAGACAAGTTCGTTGTCGAGCCATGCCTTGACGCTATCTCCTGCCACCTGAAGGGTTACATCATACCAGCGTCCAGACTCGATATGTCCTCGCTTACTTGCGGTCAGCAGCTTTCCGCCATTGCTGATTTGCTCTATGGCATGCTGTGAGTTTGTCCATCCTCCGAAGTTCACCCAACAGTAGTTCTTGTCGTCCACATAGTTGAAGATGATGATGAATCCTTCTGCTCCCTCGTCTTTGCGTGCGCGGAACTTACATGTGTAGTGGTCGCTGTCGATAACATTCTTCTCTATACATAGGGTGGCATCCTTCAGCCCTGTCTGTCGAACGATATTACCTTCTTTGTTCCAGTCGCCCTTGACATAATCGTATTCCTTGACGGTTTCGAAAGAAGCATGTGTGCTCCATGTGCCGAATCCTACACGGCTCTGCTTGGGAGTAAGAGGTTTTCGTGCCACATCCTTGTAGGGATTGTTCTGTGCCACCTTTACTACCTGGGTGCCCAGATGCTGAGGCATGAGCTGCTGAACGTAGTAGCTTGGGGTGCCCATTACACGACTGCTATTGAAACGTATCATATCAGGACGCCAGCGGGCATCGTTCTCATTGACGAAGATTGGCGCATAGGAAGCTAATTCGACTACGTCAGAGTTATTCTCCATTCCCATCATATATACAGCCTCGCCAAGGGCTGCATTCATATTGCCCAGATTGCCGTAGCCGTTTGTCACAGCATATTCGCCCACATATACCTTTGGCCCTTGACGGTCATAGCTGTCGTATTTATGGAAAGCGGCAGCGAACCAGTCAGGTGAGCGATAGTAATGCTCGTCAAGCAGATCCACAGGCAGCTTGCTGTTCCACTTCGGGTTGTCATCGCCCCATGCGACCACGTTTCCTATGATTTTCATCTCAGGGTACTTTTCACGTATGGCTTTATAGAACTGCTCATAACGCTCATAGTAGTGGTCACTCTGCTGATTGGGATCAGGCTGGTTGTTCTCGTTTCCCACCTCTATATATTCTATTCCGAATGGTTCAGGGTGCCCGTTCTTGGCGCGTAAGGCACCATATTTCGAAGTGACGGGACCATTGGCATACTCCAAGGCATTCATACATTCGTCAATCCACGGCTGTATGTTGTCGTATGGAGTCATACCACCGTGCCATAGTCCTACGTTTACTACATAGAGCGGCTTGGCGTTCAGGTCCTCTGCCAGTTGTAGATATTCGTGATAACCGAGTCCGTCGGTTGTGCGGTATCCCCAGTTCACGTTCCAATGCCCTTCACGTTCTTCTATCGGTCCTATGGTGCGCTCCCATCGGAAGGCGTTATCAGGACTCTCCTGTCCCTCTACAAAGCATCCGCCGGGGAAGCGCATGAACTTAGGATGCATCTGCCACAGCATATTGGCAAGATCGGGACGCATGCCGTTTTCGCGATTCTTGAAGGTTGGAGGGAAAAGGCTTACCATGTCAAGCTGTACCTGTCCCACGCCATCGAAGACCAGCGCAAACCGTGCCTTAGGATCATTGCCATCAGCTGTGAGCGTAGCCTCATACTTCTTCCAGCCCTTTGAATTAGAGGAAGAAAGACTGCTTACCATAGTCTCGGCATATATCTGTGAGCCGTCATGCGAGTAGAGCATAGCCTTCACGTTACCTTGATATTTCAAGGCTTTTGCCCAGAATGTGAGATGATAGCTGCGCCCTTGCACGGCATTAATTCCCCAGAAACCCTCATTCACCAAGCGTACGGGAGATTCCTTTGAGGCCTTGACTGTCAGTTCCAAGGCATTATGCTGCACGCTGTTGAGCAACGGTGCCTTTTTAGAGGGTTGTATGAGTTTTGCCGACAACAGAGAAGGAGCGGTAGCATCGGTCGTCCATCCCTGCATATCGGCAGGGGCGCCATAGCGTGGTCCGTCTTCAAACGAGCGGTTGCGTATCAACTCGGCATAGATGCCGCCGTCGGCTGCGTGGTTGATATCTTCATAGAAGATTCCATAGAGCATCGGACTAACCTTCGGTCCGCGCTGCTGGGTATCGATGTCGATAGTTACCTGTGCCTGAATTGCCAATGCAAAGAGAGCACAACCGGTTAATAGAATAGATTTCTTGTAAGTCATTTTTTTGTTGTTTTGGGATTATATCGATGTATATGGTTTAGCAGAATGGTTGGATTTCATCCTACCTTTTCTCGCCAAGGCAATGACTAAGCAAGCTTGTCAATGCTCTTTTGGCTTAACGAAAACGTTCCCGAAAATTGGTTCAAATTCCATTTAACAAAGGCTGTCAGTTCCATCTTTTGCTCCATGTCGCCTAGATAACCATTTGCAGGATTTTTCCTTTCTCTTCGAGAACTGCTTTTAAATACAAATGCAAAGATAATATTTTTCTTTGAAAAAATGGACAAAAAATAACATATTTCCCTTTTTTATGCTATTAATTAACGTGAAAATCGGGTAAATCATGGATAAGAAAAAAATTTCATTCTCTTTTCCCACACCTCTGTTTCAGGATGCAGTGCCTCGATGGCATTCCAGATGGCTTGTCCAATGCCCTTGCTCTGAATACCGACCTTCACATAAAGGAACGACAGTTCGCCTCTGTGTTCGGCTTTATCGATGGCAATGATGGCACCGTCCACACGCCTCTCTGAGTTGTAATAATTGTATCATAAATTACTGGTACTTCCAAAAATCATACTTCTTGCGCAGTTCTTCCTGTTGCTCAGGTGGCAGCGACTTAAAGTAGCCTCGCCAGCTGGGACAAAAGTTGATCTGCCAACGCCAAAAGCGTCCAATTAATGACTTCGGGTTCTTGTCATACGCAGCACGTAACTTGCAGTTCTCACATGGGTACTTCATGATTCAATAGTTTTATTATTAGAATGTATTAAGCGTTGATAATCAGCAACTTCCTCGTTAAATGGTAGAAAAGTGAATTGACGAATTTGAAATGTGCAAAAACGGGAGCAGATTTAACGAATTTAACCTTCGTTAAAAGTGCGTACGTTTAATAGGCTACAACAATTGCACTAAAAACGCCAGAACAAACATGGTATGTGTTCTGGCGTTGAATGAAATAGGATTGCTTTATTTCAGTAGTTCTTCTGG
>JAGCNQ010000018.1 GCA_017645845.1 Bacteroidaceae bacterium | reverse complement strand
GCAAAATTAGACAAAAAATAGAGAAAAACAAAGAATTTTTCACTTTTCACTTTTCACTTCTTACTTTTTATTGTACCTTTGCATCGTAATTATCAGAGATAAGGCTGCCAGCCTCTTTTTGGCAGTACGATATCCCCCCTTATACTTATACATTTTATTTATTATTAGCATACTTTGTGACTATGCACAAAAGTGAACTTGAAGGAATGACTCTGGCAGAGCTTACTGCGCTTGCCGGAAAACTTGGTGCGGAATTAAGTAACGACCAGACTACACTCATATACAACATATTGGATGCCCAATCACTCCAGGCAACAGTTGAGCCTGCGCCAAAGAAGCGCGGCAGAAAACCCAAAGCAAAAACCGAACCTACTACAGCTCCCTCCAAAGGAGAAGGAGATAATACAGCCTCACTCCAGCCCTCTCCAAAAGAGGAAGAAAGTAAGGAGGCTTCCGTAACAGGTGAAAAACCTGCGCCTAAGAAACGCGGACGCAAATCAAAGGCTGAAAAAGAGGCTGAAGCTGCCGCCGCTGCAAAAGACGAAACTGCTGGCCCAAAACTTCCCCAAGAGGAAGAGAATAAAGAAGAAATAGCCTCCCCTCAAGGAGATTCAGAAGGGACTGCTGAAGTCAAAAAGCGCCGCAAACGCATAAGGGAAGCAAAGGCTGAGGCGGAAGATTTAACCCAACCCTCTCCAAAAGAAGAAGAAGAGTTGAAGACCTCCCCCTATGAAGAGGATTTAAAAGAGACCGAGGAGGAACCGTTTGAGGGCGAACAGTCGGACTTCATCATCCTCCAGGATATCCCCTCTGTCGAGGAGCAGCTCGACATCCTTCGCAAATCGATGCGAAAAGGTCCAGAAGAGAACGACAACAGCAATACAGAGGACATCAGGGAAGAAAGTGCCCCCGAAAAGTCGGAAACAAGAATAAAGAGACAGACAGACGAAGCAAAATACAACTTCGGCGAGAACATTCGCAGCGAAGGTGTGCTCGAGATAATGCCTGAAGGCTTCGGATTCCTGCGCAGCAGCGACTACAACTACCTGAGCAGTCCTGACGATATCTTCGTTTCCCTGCAGACCGTTAAACAATACGGCCTCAAAACGGGCGATGTTGTGGAAGGTCCCGTCCGTCCGCCTATACACGGCGAAAAGTACTTCCCCCTGATTCGTGTTGAACGCATCAACGGATGCAACCCGGATACGGTTCGCGACCGCAGTCCCTTCGAAAATCTGACCCCGCTCTTCCCGGACGAGAAGTTCAAGCTCTGCAAAGGCAAAGGTGATTCCCTTTCTGCCAGAGTGGTCGATCTCTTTGCACCTATCGGTAAAGGTCAGCGTGCCCTGATTGTGGCTCAGCCAAAGACGGGTAAGACGCTATTGATGAAAGATATTGCCAACGCTATTGCAGCCAATCATCCCGAAGCTTACCTCATGATGCTCCTCATTGACGAGCGCCCCGAGGAAGTGACGGATATGGCCCGGACCGTAAAGGCTGAGGTCATCGCCAGCACCTTCGACGAACCCGCAGAGCGTCACGTAAAGATTGCCGGCATTGTGCTGGAGAAGGCAAAACGTATGGTGGAATGCGGACACGATGTGGTTATCTTCCTTGACTCCATTACGCGTCTGGCACGTGCCTACAACACGGTTTCGCCGGCAAGCGGAAAAGTGCTCAGCGGTGGTGTGGACGCCAATGCCCTGCACAAACCCAAACGCTTCTTCGGTGCTGCACGTAACATCGAGAACGGAGGCAGCCTGACCATCATCGCAACTGCCCTCATCGATACTGGCAGCAAGATGGACGAGGTCATCTTCGAGGAATTCAAGGGTACAGGCAATATGGAACTGCAACTCGACCGCGTACTCTCCAACAAGCGCATCTTCCCCGCTGTCAATATTATTGCCAGCAGTACGCGTCGCGACGATTTGCTTCAGGACAAGATGACATTAGACCGCATGTGGATTCTGCGGAAATTCCTTGCCGACATGACCCCCATCGAGGCGATGAACGAAGTAAAGTCACGCCTAGAGAACACCGACAGCAACGAGGAATTCCTCCCCAGCATGAACTCATAAGGGACAAGGGATTCAACAAGCTTACAGAACCCTATAAGACCTATAAAGCCGACAGGAAAATTTGCTATCCTGCCGGCTTTATTTATAACTATTCTAAACCTACTTTAGTAGTACAGGTGCTTCCCAGCTGCGAGGGTATTGAGCATGAGCATACAAATCGTCATAGGCCCGACACCTCCAGGGACAGGGGTAATGTAGGAACAAAGAGGTGCTACATGCTCGAAATCAACATCTCCTGAGAGGCGGAAGCCGCTCTTGCGCGTAGCATCGGGAACGCGGGTAGTACCCACATCGATGACAACTGCCCCGGGCTTCACCATATCTGCTTTCAAGAAGGCCGGCTGACCGATAGCCGCGATGATGATGTCTGCCTGAAGACATTCCTCCTTGAGAGTCTTGCTGCGACTGTGACATACGGTAACGGTACTGTCGCCAAACTGCTTCTGCATCATCAATTGAGCCATCGGTTTGCCAACAATATTGCTTCTCCCCAGAATGACGCACTTCTTACCGCTTGTAGGAATATTGTAACGCCTGAGCAGTTCCAGAATACCTTTTGGTGTGGCGCTGATGTAACAAGGCAGGCCTATCGCCATCCTGCCGACGTTGATGGGATGGAAGCCGTCCACATCCTTGCGGTAGTCAATAGCCTCTATGACCTTCTGCTCGCTGATGTGCTTGGGCAAAGGAAGCTGAACAATGAAACCATCTACCGACTCGTCGCGGTTGAGTTTATCCACTTCCTCCAGCAATTGCTGCTCGGTTATATCGTTCTCGAAACGCAATAAAGTACTTTGGAAACCGCAAGCCTCGCACGCCAACACCTTATTGCGAACATAGGTTTCACTACCGCCGTCGTGCCCCACTAAGATGGCAGCCAAATGCGGTCTTTTGCCGCCAGCAGCCACAATATTTTCCACTTCTGCTTTGATTTCTGCCTTTATGGTGGCAGCCGTCAGTTTTCCATCAATAATCTGCATAATGCTCAATGTTCAATGGTTTTTACATTCCCGGCATACGGCCTTTCATCAGGCCAGCCAGTTGCTGCATTTTACTTTTGTCCGTCACCATCTTCATCATCTTTCGCGTCTGGTCGAACTGTTTTATCAGTTTATTCACTTCCTGAATATTGGTGCCGGAGCCTTTCGCAATACGCATTCTACGACTGGTATTCAGACACTCGGGATGTGTCCGCTCTTTGGGCGTCATACTTAGGATGATGGCTTCGATATTCTTGAAAGCATTATCGTCGATATCCATATCCTTTATGGCCTTTCCTACTCCGGGAATCATGCCTGCCAGATCTTTGAGGTTGCCCATCTTCTTGATTTGCTGAATCTGCTTGTAGAAGTCGTTGAAGTCGAACTGATTCTTTTGAATCCTCCGCTCCAAGCGACGGGCTTCTTCTTCATCATACTGCTCCTGAGCACGTTCCACGAGCGAAACGATATCCCCCATACCCAAGATGCGGTCGGCCATACGGCTAGGATGGAAAGGATCGAGCGCCTCCATCTTCTCGCCTGTTCCGACGAACTTAATGGGCTTATCAACCACACTCCGAATGCTCAACGCAGCACCACCTCGGGTATCACCGTCAAGCTTGGTGAGGATAACACCTGTATAATCAAGCCTATCATTGAATTCTTTTGCCGTGTTGACGGCATCCTGACCTGTCATTGCGTCTACAACAAAGAGGATTTCGTCGGGCTGAACAGCGTCACGGATATCCTGAATCTGCTGCATTAGTTCTTCGTCAACAGCCTGACGACCGGCAGTATCAATGATGAGGACATCGTGACCTTTAGCTTTCGCATGCTGGATAGCATTCTTGGCAACGAGAACGGGGTCGGTTGCCCCTTCCTCAATATAGACAGGCACGCCCACTTGCTCGCCAAGCACGCGCAATTGTTCCATAGCAGCCGGGCGGAAGGTGTCGCAAGCAGCCAGCAAAGGATTCTTTCCTCGCTTTTCATGCAAAAGCTTCGCCAGCTTGCCGCACATGGTTGTTTTACCAGCACCATTCAAACCAGCCATAAGGATGATGGCAGGATGCCCTTTCAGATTCATGTCGGTGGTCTCACCGCCCATGAGTTCTGCCAGCTCATCATGCACAATCTTCACCATCAACTGTTGGGGTTTGATAGCCGTCAGAACATTCTGTCCGAGTGCTTTTTGCTTCACAGTATCAGTAAAGGTCTTTGCCACCTTATAGTTGACATCGGCGTCAAGCAGAGCACGACGCACATCCTTCAGCGTCTCCGCAACATTGATTTCGGTGATTCTGCCTTCACCCTTTAGGATTTTAAACGACCTCTCCAGCCGTTCGCTTAGATTTTCAAACATCTATCATTTACAATTTAGTCATTTACAATTCACCAAATCCTCAACTAACGGCATCACCACTTTGCTCAGCACTTTATCGTTGAGGAAGTGCTCGCCCTCGAAGAGTTGCATCTGCGTCTTGCCGTAGTGCTTGAGGAAATCCGCCTGACAATTGACGAGCTTATCCTGGGTACCGAAGAGTCCCCATACCAAAGTCTTCTCCTCAGAAGTAATATCTTTGAAGCTCTCCTTTTCTACTTGTTGAAAAGCCTGTATCATCTCTTTGTCAACCTTGAATTCCATTGCACCGTCCTGCCGCTTATTGCGGAACTCATGCCGACCCAGCCCTCGGAAGGTAAGCAGACGGGCCATATGGAAGGAGGGATTGACCAGGATACGCTTCACGCCCTTGAGCTGCTCGGCATAGAGGGCACCCATGCTGGTTGCAACGATGAGGTCTGGCTGCTCAGCTTTGACAAGTTCCTGCAGCATCTGCTTTGCCTGAAGGGGAGCAACTGGGACATCAGGACTAATCACCTGCACTCCCTTAGGATAGAGGTGATTGCGCATCTGAGTAGCCGAGCCCGTACTTCCAGCAGAAGCAAAGCCATGTATGTAGAGCACCTTTTTCAAGTAAGCGGTACATTTAATCGCGTGCAAAGGTACGAAAAAATGAAGAAGACTGCAAATAAGCAAGCAAAAAGTCAAATATATTTGGGCTTTTTCGAGCGGCAGAAGGCTTGAACGAAGTTCAATTAAGAGTCAGAAATCAAGAATTATTTCTTGGACACAAAGCATTTTGCCCGGCGTTCACCTATTAACAATATAGGGAATATTTGTTTTTTCACCCGGGACTTAATGTTTCTCCACCTAGGAGAATTTTCTGTTCCAGAACGTGGAACACAAGTTCCAAGACTCGGAATTTATATATCCAAGGCTTGGAACATAAATTTCAAGACTTGGTACCGAAAATATCCTTAGGAGAAAAAACATTGTTAGCATACACTAATAATTTTTTCTCTAGGGTATGAAGGAAATAAAACGATTAATCCCTCGAAAGTCAACAATAGACCTTCGGGGGACAAATCTCAAATAGATGCACTAAAGGAAGTGCATTCCCAAAAGGGAACCCAATCCTTTTTTTACTTCAATGTAACGGTCATTACCTTGTCAGCCTCAGCTACTACCACCTTATCTTCGCGGAGCAGCCAACCGAGTGCCAGATACAGGTCCTTGTCGGTCTTGATCTTAGCAACCTTCTTCAGGTCCTTAGCGTTCAAAGTACCATTCTCATTGAGGGCAGTCCAAACTGCACCTGCAAATGTTCCAACTAATTCATTCATTGTTTTTAGTAATTTTGTTGGTTAATCCTTAAATCAATCTTATTACTCACTTTATTTTTCGTGCGCAAAGGTACGACAAAAAGTTCATACTTCATAGTCCATAGCCCATAGTTTTTATGTTTTGTGGCATATTTTTGACATTTATCAAGTGGAAGCGGACAGAAATCTCGGAAAAAAGTATATCTTTGCGCGTCCCTTTTTGTAAGAGATAATTATAAATAATGTATAAATAGATAATAGAAAATGAAGAAAATATTAGCTATTGTCTGCCTCGGGGCCATATTTGTTTTCGGAAGTTGCAAGAGAGAAACGACGGACGAAAAGTTCAAACGGGATTTCGAGCAATTCACAGAGAAGGAATGCCCCAAGTTTGTTGATCCCTGCACGCGCTTGGACAGCGCCTGCTACGACATCGAGAGCCGGACGCTAAGCTACCACTATACAGTACAGGACATGCTAGATGATGAGTCTATTTACACCGACGAGGTGGTAAATATGTTCAGCGACAACATCCAGCAGGAACTGAAAAGCAGTATCCAGATGAAAGGTTACAAGGACGAAGGCATCACATTCCACTATGACTACCGCAGTACCACAACGGGGGAAATACTGCTTGACCTGACCTTCACCCCTGAAGACTACGGGAAATAAAAACTGAAAGTTCAAAGTGCAGAAAACTATCCAATATACCGACCTGTTGGTCGATACCGAGACGCACAGAACAATGCAGTCAGGTAAGGCAGTAATGCTTACCGACACCGAATACCGCCTGCTGGTATATCTGCTTAGGCATCAAGGAGTAGTGTGCCGGAGAGATGATATCATTGATGGTGTTTGGGGCGAACGCTTCTTTTATGATACAGGCACTTTGGACGTACACCTTTCTTCGCTCCGCCACAAACTGGGATGGACGAAGGAAGGTCCTGTGCGAACCATTCGGGGCGTAGGGTTCATCCTGCCGCACGAAACACCTTCCACCGGCGTAGTGAAAATAGATGCCTTCCTACGCGAACTACTGATGTGCCACGAAGATGTGCTGCGTAAGAAGGACATCCGCTGCTATCTTCGGCTCACGCCTTTCGTCTATGAGGTTCTCGTGGACGAAGCCATCTTGCGACAAATCTTCTCCGCCGTCTTCTCCCTGTTCCTGCAATACGCTCCCGAAGGTGCCAGATGGGAATTCTCATCGCAACTCACTATCCGTGAATATACGCTAACGCTAACCTCGACAGGCTCCTGTCCGGACTTTGCTGAAATGCAAGCGGCCAGACAACAGGCAGCATTCCTGGGAATCCCCATCCGTATGGGTAACAAATCGACAACCGAAGGTTCTATCATGGGTGTTGAGCTTACAATTCCTATGGAAAATACCGAATCTTAAGAAAATCTTAAGGCAAAGCCGAAACTTTTGCAGTACCTTTGCAGATAGTTTAAAACAAAACCAAAAACTATGCACTCTATACTGACTCTAAACTCTAAACTCATGGTTCTTAACTTTCTGCTCCTCTTCCCCACCCTGCTTTCTGCCAACGAGCCAGACACGCTCTTCGTCCGCGATATGGACGAAATAGTTGTGGTCAGCACAGCTAAGGAACATGCCTCACTACGCAACCAGCCCCTCTCGTCCTCTTCGTTTGGTAACACACAGCTGCAAGAGAAAGGCATCAACGATATCAAAGACCTGACAGCTCACATCCCCGGGCTATTCATTCCCAACTACGGCAGTCGCTTGACGAGCAGCATCTATTTGCGAGGCGTAGGCAGCCGCATCGGCACACCCGCCATTGGAATGTACATCGACGACATACCTCTAGCCAACATGAGCAGTATGGACCAAGACCTGAGTGATGCCGACCGAATAGATGTGCTTCGAGGTCCGCAGGGTACACTCTACGGACGCAACACCATCGGCGGACTCATCCGCGTCTATACCAAGAACCCGATGAACTATCAGGGTACGGACATCATGCTCGGTGCCGCCACATATAATAATTATCGCGCGCGCGCGACACACTACCATCGTCCGTCCGAGCACTTTGCCTTTAGTGCAGGACTCAGCTATGAACACCTTGGCGGCTTCTACAAAAACCGCGCGCTCGACGGACAAAAAGCAGACGGAGGCGACGATCTGGCCGCTCATTGGCGAGGAATCTTCCGCCCATCTGAACGCGTCAATCTCGACCTTTCCGCCCGTTATCAATGGACCAAAGAGGGTGCTTATCCCTATGCCGCTCATGAAGGCGAAGATGCCGGAGAAGTAGCCTATAACCGCCCCTCCAGCTATTTGCGGCACCAACTCTCCGTCGGACTCAAGGCTGAGCACGACCTCGACCGCGTTATGTTCGTCAGTACCACGGGCTTCCAGTTCCTGAAGGACGACATGAACATGGACCAGGACTTCTCGCGCCTTGACCTCTACACGCTCCAGCAGAAGCAGAACAGCAAAGTGCTGAGCGAGGAGATCGCCATCAAGTCAAAGAACAAAGGGCGCTGGCAGTGGACGAACGGCGTGAACTTCCAGTACCAATGGCTCAGGACGGAAGCCCCCGTCACCTTCTACAGGGAAGGCATCGACTGGCTGTCTGGGATGATTAACCGCAACCTGCCCGACCTCACGGCACAGGGCATGGGCCCCATGTCCATCACCTTTACCAACAACGAGATGCCTATGGGCGGCACCTTCCATACGCCTGCACTCAACCTCGGCGTGTTCCACCAATCCTCCATCGAGATCGTCAAGAACCTCTCCCTCATTGCTGGCATTCGCCTCGACTACGAACACTACAAGATGAGCTACAATGCGCCAGGTAGCGTCGATTTCGACTTCGCCATGAAAGGCGCTCGGCCGCAGAACAGCGTACCACTTCCTGGACTTCATGCAGAACCCATCTTCCTCGGAAAGCTTAGCGACCACGACCTCCATGTACTGCCGAAGGTTGCCCTGAAGTACGATTTCGGACAGAAGGGAAGCAACGTCTATGCCAGCGTGAGCCGTGGCTATCGCTCGGGCGGGTACAACGTACAACTCTTCAGCGACTTGCTCCAAACGGAGATGCAACGCTTGATGATGCAGGAAATCGATGCAGGTACTGAAAAGTATCTGACGGACCTCTTCGCAGGAAATAGTCACGTGCCCGCAGGCCACGTCGAGATGATTATGGGACGCATCCGTGCAGGAATGCCCAAAGTGGAGCAACCCAATGTGGCCGAAGTCACCCATTACAAGCCCGAGACATCGTGGAACTATGAAATTGGCTCCCATTTGAACTTCTTCGACGGGCGACTAAAGGCCGACCTCGCAGCTTTCTGGATTGAGACACGTGACCTGCAAATCAGCCAAATGGCAGAGAGCGGGATGGGGCGCATTACCATCAATGCCGGCAAGAGCCGCAGCAGAGGCTTGGAAGCCTCCCTACAGGTAGCCGTCACCGACGACTTTTCTCTCAACGCAGCCTACGGCTTCACGCACGCCATAGCCACCCTCGAAGATGCTGAAGGCTGTAAACACCGCGTCCGCGTTCCCTTCGCTCCGCGCCACTCAATGTCCGTTGGCGCACAATATACCTGGCATACGAACGGTTGGATGCAGGACATCACGCTCGGCACCATCGGCAGAGGCAACGGACGCATCTACTGGACCCGCGACAACGACATTTCTCAGCCCTTCTATGCGCTGCTCGACACTCGCCTCTCCGTCCGCCACAACGACTTGGAACTGGCGTTCTGGGGCAACAACCTGACTGCCACTCACTACGATGCCTTCAGCTTCTACACGCGAGGCCAAGTATTTGCGCAAAAAGGCACACCCCTTCAGTTCGGTCTTGACCTGCGCCTGAAACTCTAAAATGGAAAAACAATAGCAATAACTGCAATTTTTGGCAATTTTTCTCCTTTATTCAAATAATTATTGTTACTTTTGCAGTAAATAAATCCATTTAATCCGTTAAGGCATGAGTTCATCCCTGATTATCTTGTTGGCGTGGGGCATCTTCGTCTGCCTAGTCTATTTGTTGCTTTATTGCGACACGTTCTATTACAAATACAATCTGCCCAAAGTCTGCAAAAAGGTTTTGGATGCTTTCATGGAAGAGGAATAGCTCCAGGGTATTCCTTCCCTATAGATCCATAGAAAAGGCCTGCGAAAATCCGCAGGCCTTTTTACAATCTTAATATTACTCCCTAAGCCAGGCTGCTGTTGAACTACCCTTTTTAGCCGGAGCAATTTATTATCAATTATTAATCTTTTACTAGTATCACGATAGACAAAACAGCCGAAATAACGCTGATGATGCTGGCACCCGCACTGAGGAATGTGTAGAAAGCACTACTCTTTATGCTTTGGCTCTTGTTGGGTTCCACATAAATCATATCGTTCTGCTGAACATAGTATGCAGGATTCTGGAAGACATCGCAATCAGTCAGGTCAATGGAGTACTTCTTGCGCACACCGTTCTCTTCACGGTAAAGCGAAATCTTCTGGCGCAAACCTGTGTCACCGATATCGCCACATCGGGAAAGCACATCCAGAATGGTATTGCGTTCACTCGTGAGACTCACTACTTGAGGCGCCTTCACTGCACCTAAAACTGCCACACGGGCATTAAGCAGAAGAACGGTCACTTTCGGATCTTTGATGAGGTTGGCATCTATGATACTCTGTTCAATGCGCTTAGCAGCCTCATCCATCGTGCAACCTGCGACATTGACGCGCCCTATTGCTGGCAATACAACATACCCATCATTAGTCACCGTAAAACCATAAATATTTGTCATGTTGCCGGAAGAATTGATATTAGAGGAACTTGTGCTGGTGCCACCGCCAACAGTTCCCATTACCACATCCTGCGCAAAAATTGTAAGCAATTCGGGCTCACTACAAGTTACTTTGATGTACACTTGGTCTGCAGGCTTAAGACGCATCTCATACTGCTGCATAATTTGCTGAGCCTGTTGGAACAACTCGTCGGAATTTTGGAAATAGACAATTTTCTTGGTAGATACACAGCTCGACATCAACAACAAAGCTATCAATGCGAGCAAGAAAGATGTTGACTTTTTCATATGAAGTTTTGTTTTTTGTTGCGCAAAGGTAAGAAATAAAAATAAGAATTAAGAGTTAAGAGCTAAGAAATATGTCAAAATATTCATTTTTCGAGGTATTTCGCCATTTGTTGACAAAGATTTATTTAATTATAAACTATACAGTATGAATTATAAACTATTTTTCGTACCTTTGCAACAGAAAACACAAAGAATATAAAAGATATGACCATAGCAATAGATTTCGACGGAACAATCGTTGAGCATCGTTACCCCGAAATAGGCAAGGAACTGCCTTTTGCCACACAGACCCTAAGAATGCTCATAGAGGACCGTCATAAACTCATTCTCTGGAGCGTGCGCGAAGGCAAATTGCTTGATGAGGCTGTAGAATGGTGCCGCAAACGCGGTGTGGAGTTCTATGCTGTCAACAAGGATTTTCCCGAGGAGGATCTCTCCAAAAATCAGAGTTTCAGCCGGAAAATAAAGGCCGACATGTGGATTGACGACCGCAACATTGGTGGCCTGCCCGACTGGGGAACCATCTACCAGATGATTACTGAAAGAAAGACCTACGAGCAAGTACTCACGGAACGGATGTCGCTCGAAGAACCGAAGCCGAAGAAAAAGTGGTGGCAGTTCTGAAAGTGATAAGTAAAGAATGAAAAACGAATAATGAAAATTTTTCTTAACTCTTGATTCTTTATTCTTAACTTTTTTATAACTTTGCAGAGCAAACAAGTAAATACGACACAAAACGACATACTACTATGAAACAAAATTTAGGTATCATTCTCATCGTGCTCGGTGCACTGATGCTCATCATCAGCTACTTTGCTGACCTGATGGACTATAACTTCTACAACATCGGCGCTCTGATTGTCATCATCGCAGGCATCGTTACTCATATTGTTGTGACAAAGCGTTCCTAGTTTCCAGTTATCCCATTACTTTTTAAATATAAGAAGCCATGAATACCACCCGAATTACAATGGCTCTATTCTTCATGCTCTGCCTTTGCATCAATGTTCAGGCTCAGTTTGATGATGAATACAATATAGAAGAGTGGACGCTTGACCTGGAAGAGGAAGAAGCGCCGAAGCCCAAACACAAAGAATACAAGAACGCCATCTACCTGCAGTATTCCCCCTCGCGCTATAAGGTCAGCGACGACAACCGTATACGCTTCAACGAGTTTCTGTTGGGCTATAACCGCAGTATACAGGTAGTGGAAGATTTACCATATTTTGTCGAAGCTGGAGCCAACATCAAGTTCTCATGGGCAAAGAGTGACTTAAATGCTCGTCTCATTACGTTCCGTATTCCCGTCAATGTCTTATATAAAATCTATCTCTCAAAGGAGAAAGACTACGCCATCGCTCCTTTCGCCGGTGCATCATGCCGCGTTATCGCTATGGCACGCGAATATTCTGAGTCCAAAAGTATCTGCCTCTTTAGCGATGCAGGATGGGAACGCTTTCAAGTCGCATGGCAGGCAGGCGTACGATTCTACATGAACCGCTATTTCCTTGGGATCAGCTATTTGCGTGACTTCCGTGATTCTAGTAAATACCCCGGCATGCGTGAGTGTGGCATACATTTCGGTTGCTGCTTCTAATTCTATCTTCGAAGAATTCTTATAGTTTAAGGGCTCAGACTACTAATAATCCGAGCCCTTAAATTATCTTTGTTTGCGACGTGCTAATGGGTCACCGGCATTACCATCAACGAAACTTGGTTCCACCTTCGGCACCATCTCCAGAATCTTACCATCACGGCAGACAACGAGACTTTGATGCGCTGCACCAGCTCGTTGCAAGAGGCGGAATTGGGCTCGACGCACGCCTTCATCTATTAGGCGTTGCATTTCAAGAATCTCATTCTCCTTCATTCCTTCTTGCCCTCCTCCGGCTTACCATATTTCTCCTGAAGCAGTCGATAGGCCTCTGCTTCATAAACCACCACCTTATCTCCACCTAAACCAGACGCAATATGCACGGCCGGACAGTCACTATTATCGTAAAGCGACCAACTATCACAGACTGGCATATAAAGCTGGAACAGATTGCTTAAACCGACCTCATAACGGCGGTAAACAACATCTGTTGGTATATTATGTCCACCCATTGCAACGCGCTTTGCTACACGTGCTACAGCCTGCTCAGGAGAACTCAGCGAAAAGAACAGTAACGTAACAAAATAGCCGCGTTTCTGGGCTTGCCGAATGAGCTTCACATAGGAACGCGTTGCCAACGTTGTCTCAAAGGCAAAAGTCACCCCTTCTTTCAATAAATAAATGATACGGTCTATCATCAATCGGCCTGCCTGAAAAGCCACACCCTCCGGATTGAAAGGAGAGAGACCGGCCGCAATTTCATCAGCATTGACGAACTCTCGACAGCCCAACATCTCCGGCAGAACTGTGAACGATGCAGTCGTCTTACCTGCACCATTACAACCAGCAATGATGTATAAGTTCATTTCTTTCTTTTCCATATTCCCAATAGAGTTATGTTGCCGCGATAAATGCGACGTATTACTCACTTTCTCTTGTATTCTTTCTTTGAATCTATTGTAGCATCATCTGAAAGCAAATCTGGACGAAGTCTCTGCGTGCGCTCTAGACTCTGCTGCAGTTCCCATTCCTTAATCAGACGCTCATTGCCAGAGAGCAACACCTCAGGCACTTTCCAACCCTTGTACTCAGCAGGACGTGTATAGACAGGAGCTGCTAAAAGTTTGTCTTGAAAGGAATCAGAAAGGGCACTCTGCTCATCTCCAATGGCACCGGGCAAAATTCGCACTATAGCATCAGCCATCACAGCAGCTGCCAGTTCACCGCCAGTCAGAACATAATCGCCTATACTTACTTCCTTGGTAATGAGATGTTCACGTACACGATAATCAATGCCTTTGTAGTGGCCACAAAGGATAATAATGTTTTCGCATAGCGAAAGACTATTGGCCATCGGCTGGTTAAACTGTTCGCCATCTGGAGTGGTAAAAATGATCTGGTCATAATGCCGCTCTGCCTTTAGGGTCGAAATACAACGATCAATAGGCTCACACTGCATGACCATGCCCGCAAAACCGCCAAAAGGATAGTCATCTACACGACGCCACTTGTCCAAAGTGTAATCACGCAGATTATGGATATATATTTCTACCAAACCCTTCTTTTGGGCCCTACCAACAATAGACTCCTGCATAAAGCCCTGTATCAGTTCAGGCAATACAGTAATAATATCTATTCGCATATTCCAATAATTTCTTTCACACTCGCAAAGCCATACTTTTCAAGATATTCATCAATTCCTCGAACCACTTTGACGCTAATGGTTGGATCGAGGAAGTTGGCCGTTCCTATCTCTATTGCAGTAGCTCCCGCTAAAAGGAATTCCAATGCATCCTTCGCATTGCTAATGCCACCAACTCCTATAACAGGTATCCGGACGGCATGCGCCACTTGATACACCATTCTCAGAGCTACCGGTTTGATGCAGGGACCACTCAAGCCCCCCGTTCCGATACTGAGCACACGCTTGCGCTTCTCTACATCGATAGCCATTCCCATCAGGGTATTAATAAGGCTGACAGCATCAGCGCCAGCATCCTGTACTGCCAAAGCAATGTCTGTGATGCTAGTCACATTAGGAGAGAGTTTCACGATGAGTGTCTTGCTATAAACCTCACGAACAGCCTTCACCACACTAGCAGCTCCATCAGTAGTCGTACCGAAAGCCATACCACCGTGTCTAACATTGGGACAAGAGATATTGAGCTCAATTGCCGGGATGCAATCCAGTTCATTAATTCGTTCCGCACACTCAGCATAATCTTCAGGACTATTACCGGACACGTTTACTATCATATTGGTACGGATATCCTTTATTTGTGGATATATATGATCACAGAAATAATTCACGCCTTTATTCTGGAGTCCTACACAATTAAGCATGCCTTGTGCTGTTTCAGCCATTCTGGGATAGGGATTACCTTCTCGAGGTTGCAAGGTAGTACCCTTGACGATAATACCACCCAATTGACTCAAATTAACAAAGTCCTGATATTCTATTCCATAGCCAAACGTGCCACTGGCTGTAAGCACAGGATTGATGAGCTTTAGAGCAGCTATATTCACTCGCAAATCTGCCATATTCGTTCTCCCTTACCATTTCAATTTATCAATACTAAAAACTGGACCTTCTTTGCAGACACATACATTGCCATCCACCGTATTTTCCACACAACACAAACAGGCGCCTAGACCGCATGCCATCATGTTTTCCAAACTGACCTCACATGGAACACCAATTGATTTTGCATGAGAAGCCACTGCCATCATCATAGGTTTAGGTCCACACACTAACATTCTGTCAAACTTTCCTTCCTGCAAGATGCTATGTTGTGTAACAAAGCCCTTCTCGCCCTCGGAACCATCTTCTGTAGTCACATAGACATCACCGCAAGAACGATAGGCATCAAGCCGAAGCAAGTCCGACTTATTTCGTGCACCCAATAGAAATGTAGGATGAGTTCCCATTATCTGCATTTTTATTCCCATGAAAAGGAGTGGTGCAATACCTATACCACCGCCCACAAGTAATATTCTCTCGGTAGCCGATATGGGCATTGTAAAGCCATTGCCCAAAGGCAAGATGACATTAAGTATTGAGCCTGGTCGTTTTCCCCATAGAGAGGCAGTTCCCTTTCCTACATTCTGTACAAAAAAGCCGACTTCGTTTTTCTCATAGTCAACGAAATGCAAACTGATAGGGCGTCGCAGAAATGTTTCTTTACTGTCATCGATACGAAGCTGCGCAAACTGTCCTGGACACATCTCAGGAAGTGGTTCTGTAGAGTTAGTTGCAGTAAGCAACAAATAGCGCTCACCATATGGCTCCGCAGAGGTTACTCGCAGATCCAAAACATACTTCTTCATATACTTATATATTAAAAGCGCTACAAAGATACAAAAATTATCGGAACATAAAGCATGTTCCGATAATTTTCACACCTTCGATGAAAAAGTTTCGAAAGTGCCGTCATCATAAAAGACCCTAATTTCCGCTATCCGACGTAACGGTTTGTCAACATTTTTCCCATCCAATGTCGAAATAGATGTTTGATAGGGCATCTGATGAAAACCTGCATGCTGCTCCATAAAACTAGAATGACTGGGGATACCAGAAACTTGTGGAACGGCAACAGAAGAATCCCCTTCGCTTGGAGTAGTTTGCAAGGAAGTAGAAAACATTTCACCTTTACCGTCCATCAACCAACCCATATTAACTTCTGGGAAACGTTCATGGATATTGTTCACAGTGTTAAGAGTCGGCTTGGTTCTTCCACTAAAGATGCTTGAGAGGGCTCCTTCCGATATGCATATTTCTGCTGCAAAACTTTTCTGTGACATTCCCATGTGTTTCATGAGAGCACTGATACGATCCTTCATAATTTTTAGTATATAGTATAATTCGTGCGTCCGTTTACACTTCTAAAGTGAGCACAAAGGTACAAAATAATATTTAAACATACAAATTTTACCATCAAAATTTGAAATATGGATGTCTGTTTTGCATTTTTAAACGCGTGGATTGAATAACAAAATTTACATCCGGGAATATATGTTGCACTTCATTCAAACTACATCATGTTCCACAAAATTAACTTAAAGCAGAGTCGTTTTACAAATCCACATAATTCATTGGTTTAAAGTATATAATAAAATAGAAAGAAATCTATATTAATTCCAATATCCCTTCTTTCTGCAACAAATAGGTCGTTGTGTGCAAATATTCACTCTTTTTTATTTTAACAAGAATTCATTGTGTGTTGGTTTTCAGCATAATATACCATTTTTCCTTTCTTGCATACAATTTCGTTTTAATATGCAATTGGCACGCTTTTACTTTTGATATCAAAATTCACACATACAAAAAAAAACTACTACGCTAGGACGTTAAGTAAATCGCGACACTCTCACGTTTCAGTTTTGCAAACCATTCGGGAATTCACATTTTTAAACCAGAAATGCCAGAAACGAAGCAGGAAATGGTTATAATCAAGATTTATAGCGATTCTAGCTGTCCTTTGGACCGAAGGTAATCTTGAGAATTTTTACGCGATTCTCAGAAGGGCGAGACCATGCATAAAACTTTTTATTTCAGCATATAAGGCTCAAAAAAGGCCTTCGTAGAACAAAGTAAAATAGAACAAAATTAGTGCAGAATGAAGAAAATTAAATCCTGCAAGAGCTCCTCATGAGGTATTCTACAGCCCCCTACTCCCTTACTTTGAGCATCAGTTTTGCGTATTTCACCCAAAATTTGCATTACTTTCACTCCAGAGTAGTTTCTTCGTGCAGGACCAACATCCTGCCGGACCTTCCATTCACTCTTTCCAAGCCAGACTGCAATACTAGCATCACTCTTGTCAAGTGCGTAATATGCCAGCATAACGTCCGAAAAAAATGTAAATAAATTGGTAAGCGTACGTCCAATGAAGAAACTGCGGGGATTCCCTTGATAGTATTTAACGATTTGGTTAGCACGGAAGATGTTTCGTCCTGCAAGTGCAGCTTGAAGTTCAAAATCATTGAAATCCTTGCTCATGCCTGTCTGCTCCTCCACAAGTGTAGGTCCTACTACCCTACCTTCTTCCGGAAGTGCCAACAAAAGTTTATCCATTTCGGTAGTTAGACGACTTAGGTCGGCACCTACATGTCCGGCAAGCATCTGAACAGCCTGTGGTTCAATATCCACGTCATGTTGATGGAAATACTGTGTGATGAAAGGCGGCAACTGATTATCGTATACTCTTTTACTCTCAAAGATTACACCGACCTGTTGTATAATCTTAGCAGTAGCCTTACGCATATCCAACTTACCATGCTTATGACAGAAGATAAGCACCGTGGTTGGGGTGAGATGAGATAAATAGACATCAAGACCATCCAAGGAGCGAATGGATTGCGCTTCCCGCACAAGAACCACACGCCGTTCAGCCATCATCGGGTAGGCATGTGCCAGTTCAATAATCTTATCGACATCGGTTTCTGCACCATATACAATATCAAGATTGAAGTCCCTTTCATCCTCAATCAGTACGGCATCTATTATGGCATCACTTAGTTTATCGATATAATAATCCTCCTCTCCCATTAAATAATAGATGGGAGCAATATTCTGCGCTTTGACATCTCGCAGAACATTTTCGTATGTGATGCCCTTTGCGGCCATAATCAATAATCAAATTTGAGGTGACGAACAGTCTTTTTATCCTGTTTAATCATTTCGAGAGCCTGAATACCTATCTTTACATGATTTATCACATAGCTCGCTGTCACCTGGCGATCACTTTCACTGGTCTTTACACCTTCCGGTGTCATTGGGTTGTCGCTGACAAGAAGCAGGGCTCCAGTAGGTATGTGATTGGCAAAGCCGCAAGTAAAAAGCGTTGCCGTCTCCATATCTACAGCCATTGCTCTAGTAGTACGCAGATATTCCTTAAACTTGTCATCGTGTTCCCAAACGCGGCGGTTGGTCGTATAGACCGTACCCGTCCAGTAGTCGAAGCCAAGGTCGCGGACTGTACTGCTGACAGCACGCTGCAACATAAATGCAGGCAAAGCAGGCACTTCGGGCGGGAAGTAGTCATTACTTGTTCCCTCTCCACGAATGCCAGCAATAGGCAACACGAGGTCACCGCGTTGTGTTTTTGAGGATATGCCGCCGCATTTACCCAAGAAAAGACAGGCTTTCGGTTTTATAGCGCTGAGCAAATCCATAATAATTGCTGCATTGGGACTTCCCATTCCGAAATTGATGATCGTAATGCCATCTGCTGTGGCACAGCGCATATTAGAGGTGTAGGCAGGTTTTTCTATACCGAAATTCTCGCAGAAGATGTCTACATAGTTATTAAAGTTCGTCAAAAGAACATATGTCCCGAAGCTTTCAAGTGGCATCTGCGTGTATCTTGGCAACCAATTCTCTACAATTTCTTGCTTTGTCTTCATCTTTTATGTAAATTTGCAGCAAAGTTACAAATTTTTTCAATATGCAGGCACTGAACCTTCCGAAAACTGACTTAAAAATCATAACAAAGGATGGCAAGCTACAGGTTTTCGATACTCTGAGGCGAAAATATGTGGTTTTGACACCCGAGGAATGGGTGCGCCAGCAGTTCATCCATTACCTAATTCTGTACAAAGGTTATCCTCCAGAATGTATAGGCAACGAAATATCCATTACGCTAAACGGCACAAAGAAACGCTGTGACACCATTATTTTTGGATGCAATGCACAGCCAACAATGATTGTGGAATACAAATCACCGCTAGTGGAGGTCACTCAGCGCGTGTTCAATCAAATAAGCCGGTACAATATAAAACTAAAAGTGAAGTGGCTCATTGTGAGCAACGGAATGCAACACTATTGCTGCCAGATTGACTACGAAAACAACACCTACAAATTCGTCGAAAACATTCCTGACTACGATGACATACGGAGAGATTAGTTCCTAAATGCCAATAGACAAATTGAGGACATACACAATAAAACGCTTCGCGCGCACGTTATACATATATAATATAATAAACGAAATGCTTAGTCAGAAAAACATAATAATATATGAATACTAAATTATTTATACTCTTACTTCTCTTTGTGCTCCCCCCCCTCTTTGGTTGTGGAATAAAAGCTCAGAAAATGAGCGATGACCAGGTTCTGAGCTATATTGCAAAAGAAACCCAAAAGGGCACTTCACAAGGTGATATTGCGACTCATTTGATTACCGAAGGAGTCACTATGACCCAACTTCAACGCGTACGCCGTAAGGCTGAGCGCCTAAAGGCAGAAGGGCAACCCACCAACAACATAACCACCAACAATATAACACGACAAAAGGAAGTCGGCATCATCAATGATGATTCTTCGGCTGTTGATAGTACATCGACAGATCAAGATTATGCCGAAGACATGGATCAGATGAACGAGCGGCAGGTTTTCGGCCGCAATATATTCTCATCCAAGAACCTGACATTTGCTCCTGCACAAAACATAGCAACGCCCACCAACTACTTGCTCGGAGCTGGCGATGAGGTTACGGTAAACATCTGGGGAGCTAGCCAACAGACAATTCAGCAAGCCATCTCCCCAGATGGTTACATAGTGATTGAAGGCGTCGGGCTTATCCGTTTGGCAGGCCTTACAATTAGCAAAGCCAAGGGAGTTCTTCGCAATCGTCTTGGCCAAAGCTATGCCGATTGCCATTTCGACCTCTCGCTCTCCGACCTACGCTCTATGCAAGTACAGGTAATGGGCGAAGTCGTACATCCCGGCACATACACCCTTTCCAGCCTCTCCTCAGCCTTTAATGCCCTCTATGCAGCTGGAGGTATCAACGACATCGGCACATTACGCGACATCCGTATATTCCGTAGAGGAAGTCAGCTTACCTCCATCGATGTCTATGATTACATCCTACACGGAAAAACAACGAGCGATGTCCGTCTCACCGATGGAGATGTCATCATGGTAGGTTCCTACGATTGCCTGGTGAAAATAACTGGACATGTGAAACGCCCAATGTGGTACGAAATGAAGAAAAGCGAAACAGTAAAGGATCTGTTGGAGTATGCTGGAGGCTTTGACGGAAAGGCATACACAAAAGGACTACGCTTAAAGCGCACTGCAGGTACAGAGTATTCCATCTACACCATCGATGAAGACAAGATGGGCACCTTCCACATGGCCGACGGCGATCTTGTCGAAGCCGACGAGAATATGGTTCGTTACAACAACATGGTGGAGGTACGTGGTGCTGTGAAGCATCCCGGAGAGTTCCAGATGGGTGACCAGATTCAGAGTGTCAAGGACCTGCTCAATGCTGCCGATGGCCTCATTGAAAGTGCCTACACCAAGCGAGCCATACTTCACCGAGAAAAGGAAGATAAGAGCAGAGAGATAATGAGCGTCGATGCCATCGGCATACTTCAGGGAACAACAGTCGATATCCCCCTGCACAACGGAGATATACTTTTCATTCCCGACAAGTTGGATATGCAGGGCAATCTCACCGTACAAGTAAATGGCGAAGTCAACTATCCTGGCGAATATCCTTACGCCGAGCACACAACCCTCCGAGACATGGTGCTGTTGGCTGGAGGTATCACTCAAGCCGGTACTCTTGCACGTGTGGATGTTTTCCGCCGGTTGCGCGACATAAATGCGACTGAAGACAGCCCTTCGTCAGCAGAGCACTTCACTTTCGCCTTCAATGAAGACTTTAGCCTTAGGAGCGACACCATCTTTGAACTTGCACCGTTCGACATTGTCTATGTCCGCAAGTCACCCGCATATGAAGTGCAAAAGAACGTCAGCATTGTGGGGCAGGCAAACTTCCCGGGATCATATACCATGACAAAGAAGAACTACCGCATCTCCGACCTTATCCGTGATTGTGGCGGTATCACCACTCAGGGCTATGCTCGCGGAGCCTCGCTTCTGCGCACCATGACCAAGGATGAGCGCGAACAGCGCGACGCCAACAACCTGCGTGCACAAATTGATCTTTACGAGGATGGGTTGCGTGAAGGCAAAGACCTCAACCTGCAACTTGCCGACTCCCTCCTCTCAATGAAATCCGTCACCGCGAGCACATACGCCGTAGCCATTGATTTGGAAAAAGCCATAAAGGAGCCCGGCAGCATTTACGACCTGGTGTTGCGTGAAGGAGATGTTCTAAGCATACCCAAGCCTGAATACACCGTCAAGGTCAGTGGCGAGGTGATGCATCCTGTTTCTATGGCGTATAAAGATGGCAAAAGCCTCAAATACTACGTCGAACACGCCGGTGGCTATGCTCGCAAAGCATACAAGCGACATGCCTACGGCATCCACATGAACGGCAGTGTCATGCAGCTTTCGCGCAGGTCCTCACGCCATATTGAACCGGGCACAGAAATTGTAGTACCATCTAAGGCCGGGCGCAAAGGCATGAGCAGTACTGAGATTATAGCCATGTCATCTTCTGCCGCTTCCATGGCATCAGTCATAGCAGCACTTGTTAACATCATAACCAGATAACGTCAT
>JAGCNQ010000130.1 GCA_017645845.1 Bacteroidaceae bacterium | reverse complement strand
TCAATGCCATCCGCCTCTACAAGTCCACACCCGCCGACACGCTCTACTACCAGCCGGTGGCAACCGAGGGCTACGATTGGCAGCTTCTCCTATCGCCCGACTGCATCTTCCTCGACACCGAGGGTGTCAAGGGCAACAAGAACAAGGTGCAGATACGCGACGGCTACGACCAGTGGATGAAGTACTACAACCCATCGGCCAACGAGGTGATGGCCAAGAATGCAGCCAGTGGCATCCGTGCCTTCATCGATCCCGTGACCGACGAAAGAGTCTATCCTTTCGTACCCAAAGGCAGCGATGGCTCGACCTATTCCTATGTCGTTGGCACCGAAAAGAGCATGACCTATTTCCTCCAAGCGTGCGAACGCGTGAAGTTCTATTATAGCGGCACGGGCGGAGCCGCCACCAATCTCACCCTCACCATTACGAATGTGGAGACTGGCGAGAAAACGGTCATTGAAGGTCCCGATGCAAGAGGGAAGAATGTTGCTTCCAATACCGTCGAAGCTGAATTAGACCCCAAATATCTCCACACCGTTATGATAAAAGCCACGACAGGTGACATGCTCATCTATGCCCTAAAGATGTGGCCGGGCGATGCAGAAGGCATCCAAGACGTGAATCCCGACAACCAATTGCGCACCACTTCTCCCTCCTACAACCTATGGGGTCAAAGAGTTGACATCAACTCTAGCGGAATCATCATTCAAGATAGAATGATCAAAATCAAGTAACCCACAAAAACGATTACGAATTTCTCTATCACGAATTATCGAATTATAGAATTATTCTGCAGACCCAGACTATATTAATTCTATAATTCGATAATTCAGATAAGCACCCGCAAGAAAAATCGCTAATTCGATAATTCGTAATAAAAAAGAAAATCAGATATTCCCCAAATATACTTTCTTGATACCCTCGTCAAGTGCAATGTCACGGGCCTTAATCATCGTAGCTTTCGGCGTGGGATAGCTGTTGCTCATCTTGTAGCGTGGGAAGAAGCGGCTAAAGTGGAGCGGGCAATCCTGCATGTCGTGTTCGACGAGCCAGCGGCACATCTGCCTGATCATCTCCATATCATCGTTGACCTCGGGAATCAGCAGATTGGTGATTTCGAGATGCGTGCCCGCCTCATGCAGCGTGACCAGTGTATCGAGCACAGGTTGCAGGCTGCCTCCACTCACACGACGATAGATGTCGTCCGAGAACGATTTCAAGTCGATGTTGGCGGCATCAATGAGCGGAGCCAAGTCGCGCAGTGGCTCCTTGTTGACATAACCCGCCGAGACAAGGATATTCCACAGCCCGCGCTCATGGGCGAGTGTAGCGATATCTGCGACGTATTCAATCCATGTCAACGGCTCAGTATAAGTGTAGGCGATGCCGGGGATACGGTGCTTTAAGGCCATTTTCACAATCTGCTGAGGACTCAGCGAGTAATGGGGCACCTCCGCAGGCAAAGCCTGTGAGATATCATGGTTCTGGCAGTTCAGGCAACGGAAATTACAGCCTGTACACGCCAGCGAAAGACATCGTGTATCAGGATGGAATCCGTAAATCGGCTTCTTCTCAATCGGATCGTCAGCCAAGGCGCACGGCTTGCCATAGACATCACTCACCATTACGCCCCCATCATTCCTGCGGCTTCCACACCGTCCACGTTGCCCATCCCCCAAGGTACATCCATGCGGACAAAGCAGGCACTTCACCCTGCCATCCTCCTGCTTCTGGTAATATCTGCACTCCTTCATGCTCTCTTTCCTTTTTCTCAATCATCTAGAATATCTAGAGTCTCTAGAGTTTCTAGAAAAAACAGCTCTTAGAACACGATCGCCTCATACACATACAGTTCAGCATCCTTCCAGCCATTCCAGCCGATTCCAGCCTTCTCGGCAGCGCAGTGCGAGACGAACTCCTCTTTGGACCAGTTCACCTCGTCAGCCACCTGAGGCAGATAGGTACCCGAACGCCACCCCTTACGGATGTAGATGCCATGCTTGCCCAGGACGAACTCATCGAGGCTCTTGATGCGCCGCATCGGTGTCAACACCGAAATCTCAATGTCGATATCATCGAGTTCCGATTGGCGAACGCTGTCGAAACGTGGGTCCTCAAAAGCAGCCGCCTTTGCCATCTGCGCCACAATCTCGCCAAGTGTATGGTCTTCACCAAAGTGTCCGATGCAGCCACGCAGCCTTCCATGCTTATGCAAACTTACGAACGCTCCGCATTTCTGCTTCAAGGTCGGTGAGAGATTCTCCGGTTTATAGTTCCGGCCGAAAAACGACAAACGAATGGATTCGCGTGCAATCTCCTTGAGCGCAGCCTTATCGGCATCGGTCAGGGTGAATCCTGGTTCTTCGACCACAGTCGAAGCCTTCTCCGTCGTCGAAGGTTTATCCTCCTCAAAAGCCGGCACCGTCGGCACTCTCGCTCCTTTCTCCTCCCTTGTGAAGGCAAACGCATGATAACCCACCACGCGGTCATATCCACCATACTGCGAATCACCAGAATTGCAGTAGCGGATATGTTGTATCTGGATGCGCTTGCTGTCCTGCGCCATCATCAGCAGCACAGCGATGGCGGCCT
>JAGCNQ010000129.1 GCA_017645845.1 Bacteroidaceae bacterium | reverse complement strand
GGCATCCCGTTTGTCGTACTGGTTATACTCTGCATTTGGGGCATCATGATACGCAGCTTCAGCCGTAAGCCGGTACCTGCCTTCATTGGCATTCCCAGGGATGAGACACCGCGTCAGAACGGCATACAGCTTGTTGTCATTGCCCTTTGTATGACGGCCATCATCGGCTTCGACATGTGGCAGCGTCCGTACGTTCGTGTCATTTGCCGTCTGCTCGATATGGAGTACCGACAGGATTGGGCAGGCATCCAGAAGTTAGCAAGAGCTAACGCCACAATGAGCAACCGGCCAATGGCTTGTTCCTATGCGATTGCCCTTGTACAGACAGGACAGATAGCAGAGCGCCTCTACGACATCCGCCTTGACTATGATTCACTACATGTTCACGGAATGGACTGGAAACATAACAATGCGAGTTGTCTCTATGTACCGGAAGGCAACTACTATGGTGGCTTCATCCAATCTTCGATGCATGCCTGTATGGAGCAGATGGTAATGACGGGACCGACTACCCGTTTGTTGAAACTTTTTATCAAATGTTCCCTGATGCGCGAGGAATGGGAGTTGGCCGAGAAGTATCTGGCGGTTTTGCGTCGCGTTCCTTTCGAGGGAGCATTCTGCAAGAAGTATGGGGTGATGGTTCGCCGTATTGATTTGGTCAATGCCGAACCCGAGATGGCGTTGATACGATTGACGGAACCCATTCATGACAGTTTCGAGAACCAGTATCAGCAGCCGCTGTTCATGGGCTATAACCTTATGCTTATTGAGGGGCGTAGCAGCAATGCACTCATCAATAGTCTTTGTGTTTGCCTCTACACAAAACTCATGCCGCAGTTTGTAGAGCGCCTGGAACCGATTATTGGCACAACTCCGCCCAGCATCATTATGGATGGTATATTGTTGGCCGAGAACAAGAATCCGGGTCTCTCGAAGCACTTCACCGGCCTCAACTTCCGTCAGCCACAGCTACAAAACTTCCTTGAGAATACGCGACCATACATGAAAGATCGTCCTGGCTTTGCCTACGAACTCTTTCCCCACTATAAAGGATACTATCCATACTACTATTTCTTTGGAAACCTGAAGGCAACCAAAAAGGGATATACTAGCCTGTCGTCAAGCAATTCGGGTGTCAATTAAATAGAAAATCTACAATAGACAATATGTAATAAATCATGAACAACTGCAGACGCCACATATTATATATTATTTATTTTTCATTATTTATTGTTTTCGGTTGCAAGCCTAAGGCTGAAGTGCCGAGCCAGTTCACTGAAGCAGATACGATTCCTTGTATCTATCCCGACTACGTGGACGTAATTGTGCCTCCCAACATTGCTCCCCTCAACTTCATCGTGCGTGACTCTCTCGCCACTGCATACGTTGCTCAACTGCAAGGCGGTGGAAAGGAAGTTCTCGCTGCTGCAGCAGAAAATGGCATTATCAAGATGGATACGACAGAATGGCGTGCATTGCTGACGGCAAACAAAGGCAGCGACATTACTATCGATATCTATGCGGAGCGTTCTGATGGTTGGGTACATTTTAAGCCGTATAAAATCAGCGTTGCAGAGGAACCTATCGATGCCTTCCTCAGCTACCGACTCATAGAGCCCGGCTACGAGCTTTATCGACAATTGGGCATCTACCAGCGCAACCTTACGACTTTCGAGGAGGTGACTGTCTATGAGAATAACCGTGAGTACAGTGATGGAAATAACCATTGCGTCAATTGCCATAATTATCGTATGGGCAGTACCGAAAGTATGCTATTCCACGTTCGTTCCAATCATGGAGGAACAATCATTGTACAAGATGGTAAGGCACACAAAATACAGCTAAAGGATAGTACCATCCTCACCAGTGGTGTCTATCCCTCCTGGCATCCAACCGAGAATCTTGTGGCTTTCTCAACCAACAAGACTGGACAAGCTTTCCATCTCTATTATCCGGAGGCACTCGAAGTTATGGATGAACGTAGCGATTTGCTCCTCTATGATGTCACAAAGAATGAGGTGAGCCATATAATCCGTACCTATGCTGATTTGGAGACATTCCCCTGTTGGGCTCCCGACGGACGTACATTATATTATTGCACAACCAATATCAATCCTCTCCTCAATCCGTCTTTGCCAGACACTCTTACCACCCAGCAACTTCTTTTGAAGTTCGACAGCATTCGTTATAACCTAATGTCTATCCCTTTTGAACCCAAGACGCGCAGTTTTGGTCGCCCCAAGTTGGAGATTAATGCTGCAGCAGAAGAAAAGAGTATCTCTGTGCCCCGTGTGTCGCCCGACGGACGTTACATTCTCTATACGAAGGGTGACTACGGACAGTTCCACATCTGGCATAAGTCCAGCGACCTTTGGGTCAAAGACCTACAGACAGACAGTTGCTACGCTTTGACCGAGGCCAACTCGCCCGATGTAGAGAGTTTCCATTCATGGAGTTCCAACGGACGTTGGTTTGTTTTCAGCAGTCGTCGCATGGACGGGAATTATACGCGTCCTTTCATTGCTTACTTTGACAAACAAGGCCGTGCGCACAAGGCTTTCGTCATTCCGCAGGAAGATCCCGAATGGAACATCCTTCTGCTGAAGAGCTATAATGTACCGGAACTGAGCCGCGATGCCGTCCGCATCTCTATGCAGGACCTCCATCAGTGCATTTATGAGACTGAAGGTGAAAACGCAATCTATAAGCCCAATCCCACTGCTATAGTGAACCTTGACGGCACCACAGGTGCTTCACCAAAAGTAGACGGTACTTCGGGTGCAAGTCCAAAGAAATAATGGATTATATAGTTTATGGTAAAAAGATATAAAAACACCTCCCTTTGGGGGCAATCGTCCGTTGGTAACGGAGCGATTGAGAAGGACTCCGCCCGATGGCGGGCAAAGATATTTTGGGGAGGATTTTTCTTTCTCTTGTTCTCCTCTTTGCTTCATGCTGAGCAGGTACGCATCTTCACCACTACTGCCGACGGTAGGAAGCAGATGGAATACACGACCGCTCAAAGCATTCGGACCAAGGCATCCAAACATATCACACTCACCCCCGCCACGACCTATCAGGAGATGGACGGCTTCGGCTATGCTATTACCTACAGTGCCTGCTACAATCTCATGCAGATGGCTCCTGCCGACCGTCGTGCTTTTCTGACGCGCACCTATTCCCGCACGGAGGGCTATGGCGTCAGCTATGCCCGCATCAGTATTGGCTGCTCTGACTTCTCCAGCACCGAGTACTCGCTTTGCGACAGCCCGGGACTCGAGAACTTCCGCCTCTATTTGGACGAGACACAGTACGTCATCCCCATCCTCAAGGAGATACTTGCCATCAATCCCGGCCTGAAGATTATGGCGGCACCCTGGACTTGTCCCAAGTGGATGAAGATAAAGAGCCTCTCCAATCCCGTGCCCTACGACTCGTGGACGAGCGGCACGCTCAATCCTGCCTGCTACGAGGCATACGCCGAGTACTTCGTGCGTTTCGTGCAGGCCTTTGCTGCTGAGGGCATTCCCATCTATGCCGTTACGCCTCAGAACGAGCCGCTCAACCGTGGCAACTGTGCCAGCCTCTATATGCCTTGGGCTGAGGAAGCAGCTTTTGTGAACAAGCTCGCTCCGGCCTTTGCGCACGCGGGCATTAAGACGAAGATTTATTGCTTCGACCATAACTACAACTACGACAACGTCTCCGACCAGCAGGACTATCCCATCAACTTCTACAATGCGCTCGACCCCGATATGGACGGCCGCGAACTTGTTGTGGGTTCTGCATGGCACGACTACGGAGGCAGCGTCACCGAGCTCGATGACATCAACCAGAAGGCGCCCGATAAGGAGGTCATCTTCACTGAGACCAGCATCGGCACGTGGAACGATGGCCGTAACCTTTCCGCACGGCTCCTTGCCGACATGAAGAACCTCGTCTATAATACCGTGACGCGACAGAGCAAGGCTGTGATGGTTTGGAACTTTATGCTCGACCTCAACCGCGGTCCCAATCTCGACGGAGGCTGTCAGACCTGCTACGGAGCGGTGGATATCGACCAGAACGACTATCACACGCTTTCCTACAACTCCCATTACTTTGTGATGGCACACGCCAGCATCGCCGCGCAGCCCGGAGCCAGGCGTATCGCTGCCAGCCTCAGCGAGAGCACGGCGGATGTCAGCTATGTCGCCTTCCTGAATCCCGACGGCAGCTACGCCGCAGTCGTCTTCAATCAAGGCAGTTCCAGCCATCTGATGTCTATGGCAGTCACCTCAGCGGCCGTAGCCCGTTTCACATTGCCTGGCAAGAGCATTGTTACCGTTGTGATTGGCGGCAGTGAGGAGAAGAAGATGCAGCTCGGCACAAATACCATCAGCTCCACCAAACAGTTGGGCTGTTACAAGGGGACCGTCGAGGTCAGGCAGTGGGAGTGTCTCGCGCAGAACTTCATCGACGACCCGGAAGTCTGGCATATCGCGCCAGATTTTTTTTGGTACGATGCCTCAAACCAAGTGCTTACCTTTCTGCCCATTGACGGTACGTATAAGATAGAGATAGACAAAGTGGCGCGTACTCTGTTGTCCGCCCCTATCGCAGCGGACTTGACGGACGAAGGACAGGGCAATATCTATGTTTGTGGACCGGCTAAAAGTGTCGGTCGCGTTTTCTATTATCCCGGCACCGAGACCCTCGCGGAGAACGCCATCGCAATGGCAGAAGTCGAGGACGGAGTCTATGAGTATACTTTTAAAATCGGCGAGCAGTTGAATGACGACGCGTTTGATTTTGCCTTCTATACGAAGAGCGATCTTTCAGAGATGTTTTTGGGCAGAACGACTGCAGCCCGTTATCTTTCTTATGACCAGACTAAGGGCAGTAACTATTTCTCTATCGGCAGAGGTCCTTCGGGACATGCCGACGGTCACATATACAAGCGTGTGACGAGCCGACATCTTGAGTTGGGTAGTCAGTGGACAGCCGTTGTAGATATTCGGAACGGACTCAAAGGAGGAATCGTCTATATCAAAGAAGCAGAAGCACCCACTCCCATCCTCTCTCCCGAGGAGGGGAACGATGCCCAGTGTTCAATGTTCAATGATTGTATCTATAGTATCTCTGGCCAGCGTTTGCAGAATGTCCCCCCAGGGAGTATTTATCTGAAAGATGGGAGAAAACAGTTAAACAATAGTCGATAAACAACTGTTTAATCAGGGTTGTTGTTGCCAAACTCGCGCAAAAGGCGCTCTTTTTCGGCACGTGTGATAGGGATAATGGTGCCGTGTCGTGGGGTGAACTTGCCCTTTGTTTCCGTGTTTTGTACGAACTGGAAGGTCTTCAGGTCTTCAGAGCGGCAGAATTGGTAGTGCCCATTGCCGTAGCAGTCGTACATGATAATCCATGATTTGTCGTCAATGGCTTTGCAAACCCCGACACCCTCCACAGCCTCCTTCGTCTGTTCCACGTTTCCCTCCAGCATCTGCCACTTGTCGGTCAGTTGCTTGGCTACGGCTTGATATATGCCCCGACCCGATTCTTGCTTGTAGAAGAGGTGATAGAGATGATCTGCTTCGTTAAAGACGATGTCGCCATCAATGGTAGCATTCCCTGCATCGAAAAGCCACTTAGGTTCACCTTCGAGGTCGGTGAAGTCTTTGTTGGCATACTGATAGTATATTTTGTCGTACGAGTCATGGTCACTGGTACGTAGGGAGTAGAATACCATGTATTTGCCGGCTTTGCGGTCGTAGATAGTCTCCGGAGCCCATACGCGAATGACGTTTTTCCACGCTTTTGTGTAGCGGGTGGGGAAGTTAACGGTGGAGTGCTGCCAATGGATGAGGTCGGTCGATTTCAGTAGCACCATGCCTCGGTTGCTGGCCCAGCCCAGCGAGGAGCGCATGTCGGTGCAGACCATATAGAATGTCTTACCATCCTCGCAGCGCAGAATATGTGGGTCGCGGACACATTGTGTCAAGGCGATGGTGTCGCTCTCTATAACGGGTCGCCCTTGGTTCAAAGGCGTGTAGTTGTAGCCGTCATCGCTCAGGGCGTAACATATTTGTTCATCCTCGGGAGCATTGCTGTTGAAATAGGTGAAGAGGTATGCCACCATCTCGTTTTTGCCTTTTGCCTTATTGGAAATGGATTTCTTTTTCCCTTCTAATGTGACCGTCAGCGACAGGAAAGTCGCCATAATTAGGAATTGCTTTGTTCTCATATTTATCAATATTGTTCGTTCCGATGAACATGTTGTCGCTTGACCTCTGTTATTTCTTAAAAGGATCGCCGCCATGGTCGCGACTCACTACCCAGCGGAAAGCGTTTACAAAAAGAAGGTTCTGAGTGGCATCGATGAACCCTTCGTCACCGTGTCCCATATTCAAATAGACCATCCTATACTTCGTATTGGTCCATACGATAGGGAAGTCGCCCCACTTTACCACATCCTTTAGTCCGAAGGGGTACATCTTTGGGGAGATGGAGAGGAGTACCTCCACATCAGAATTCATTCTTGGACTTGGCTGCCACTGGTAGAACTCGCTGGCTGGAACCACAAAGGATTGCGGAAGATTGCAGGTTACGGGATGCTCTTGTGTGTCGCATTCCACTAGTGCCGGTTGTGGTGGCCAGTTATTGCAGTAGAACATGCCGCACCCCAGGAACTCGTTGAACCAAGGCCAATGGGTATTCCTGTCGTTGTAGGCCGAAGCATGAAAGCCCATCCATCCACCGCCATTCTCAATATATTCCTGGAAAGCTTCTCGCTGAGCCTTTCCGCTTGGTGTCGCATTTAAACTGATAATAATGCTATAGTTCTTGAGCCTCTCATATGGATAGTCGGCCAGAGAAGTGGTAACATCCATGAGCCATCCCTCGCCGTAAGTGAGTTTGTGGAAGAAATTGATGGCCTGTTTGTCGAATTGCACATGAGCCTCCTCTGCACCGGGTTCGTAGTGCAGTAGGGCACGGAATCGAGGCTCACGGGCATAATTGGCAGCATATCCCATGTTACTTTCCGTTACTTCCTCGTCGTTTAGCGTCCAATGGAGAGCATTCTCCAGCAGCTGGATGAAGGCAGGGTTCTGAAATAGTAACTTACTATGTCCGAATTGGAAATAAACATTGCGCGCCTTCTTTTTAGGATTGGTCCATATTACAGGATGGTCGCCCATCTTAATGTTAGTTTTTATGGAGTAGCTGTTCTCATCTACATTTGCCAGGACATGAACATTAGGGCGTGGGTTGGTTTCGTAGGTGTACCATTCATCTTCAGTCACCACAAAAGTCTCAGGAATGCCCCTCATAACAGGATGCTGTTTGTCCTCTACCTGTACTGTTCCCTCACATGTTTCGGCGATGTAGTTTTTGTAGCGTATCTTCCCAAGGAAGTCAGAGAACCAAGTCCACATCTGGTAGCCGTCAAACTCACCTAGAAGACTTGCATGATGAAATCCGATGTAGCTGCCAATGCCTTGGTCTATATATTGTTGCATATTTTTCTGAGCAGCATTGCTCCAAGCGTAGGGCGGATAGTTCAGCTGTAGGATTAATTGATATTTCAGTAGTTCGCCTTTGGGAATTTCACGTGCCGAGTTCAGAATGGTTAGCTCCATGTTGAAGCGCTCCTTTTGGCTCTCAATCCATTGCAATCCGGCTTTCGTAAATCCTTCGTGTAGTCCTCCACGTTCGGCCAGCACCAATACTCTGTGGGGAGTGGTAGCCGTCTTTGAACCATAGGCCATTGCTGAGAAACACATTATGACCATCTGCAGCAAATACTTTCCTAGAAGTCTCATCTTATCCTTATTATTTGGTACAAAGGTACAATATATAATTCATAAATCAAAAATATAAAAATCAAAATTGTGCTTTTCTGAACACAATTGTAGTTCGATGTGGGTGGAACATACTTCATAATAAGCATCGGAACGTCTTCTAGTCTAATGCGAAAGAGTGTCTTGGCATCTTCAAACAATGAAAGGCGACTATGGGCTGACAATTGACAATGCACAATGCGTATAAACTTATTTTCAGCTCATTTCTTGGCTATATGACTTTTTATTTGTAATTTTGCAGCATATTATTAATGCAACCTGACAATCAAGACCCTATGAAAAGATTTTTTCTCTCTTATATTTTTCTGCTATTTGCTATGGGCATGATGGCAGATAAGGACGTAACAAACACTTACGTGGAAAACCCCGACTTTGAGGCGAGATTTGCCGGTTGGGATAACAACGGCTTCTACTACGTCACCAACTCGAGTTTCAGTAAAAAACACAAATATATATATATGGAGCGATGGGTGGCTTCGGGCAATAAAATCCCTAATGTGGAAATTAGCCAGAATTTGTGTCTGCCTGCAGGAACCTATATGCTAAAGGCAGGATGTCAGAATATACAGCAATCGGGTAATATAGAGGAATGCTCAGGTGCCACCCTTTATGCCAACGACGAGGCAACAACTGTAACGGAGAGTAAGGACTACAGTGTGACCTTCACCGTTTTGCAAGGCGTAACACGCATTGGGTTCAAGGTCGCTTCAACGAATGCCAATTGGGCGTCTATTGATAATGTGAGACTGACCCTGCTGGACACCAATATAGAGGCTGAGCACGCGGCGTTGCAAAAAATGATTGACGAGGCCGAGACGGTGCTTGACGAAGGTGAGGGCGCAACGGAACTGACCGCTGCCATCAACGATGCTAAAGGTTTGATAGAGACTGGCACGAATGAGGGGATTGGTACTTTGGCCAAGTGCCTCAGCGATGCGACGTTGAACTACCGCATTCTGAATGCAACTGGAACGACTCCAAGGGTGACATCCACCAACAAGTTTGTAGCAGCTGGCGCTACCGTGCTTTTAGGACGCATGACGGCACAGCCGACCTCAACCTCAATCGTTATGGAAAAAGGCTTCTGCTGGAGCGAGGCACCGGAGCCTACCATCTTCGACAACCGTTCAACACGTTTTTTCTCTGCTAACGGCGAAATATACTGTATGGAGAAGTTGAAGCCAGGCACGATGTACTATGTGCGGCCCTACATCTTGACCAAGAACTATAAGTTGGCATACGGCGACATCATCAAGGTGCCTACGTTACCTAAGGGTACAGTAACAGCCGAGTATGACAATGGTGGTAGCACAGAGGAGAACTACCGCATTGCTTCTGCTGTAGAGGAAATAAAATGGCTCTACAACAATATCTCATCCGTAAAAGGCATCAACCTTAGCGTACACTATAGCGCAGGAACACCGACAGCCGACTGCTCTTACGGCGGTTGGATGCGAGTCGGTTCAAACGCATCATACCAGCAGACGGGTACAGTACTGCACGAGACCAACCATGGTGTGGGTGTTGGAACGAGCGACATCTGGTGGGATGGAAATTACCGTGCGGAAGGCAACAGAGGAAAATGGCTGGGACCACGAGCCACACAAATGATTCAGTTTCTGAACAAGGATAACAGCGCCTACATGACGGGCGACAACACGCACATGTGGCCAGTATCGTCGTTTAGTGGTCCGAATTACGGCATTAACGGGGCACATGAGGACACATACAATCCCGAGAACACGTTGCTGTACTACGGGAATGTGCTCATCACGCACGCCTTGCATCAAGATGGACTCATCTGTTCTTCATCGGTAGGATTTGCTTCGCCGGCCTATACTTTCGAACAGGAAGATGAGACGAAATACTACATCAAGACTACCGATGATGAATTTGGAAACGAGACTTCGCTGCTCGGCGTAACGGAGACAGGTGCTTTGACACATCAACCGATGAACATAGCTCTAGCTCAGGCTGACGACAACTTTGCCTGGAACATCCTCTACGACCCCAAGACCGCCTACTATTCGCTACGCAATGTAGGCACGGGCCGACTGATGTCTTACTCCAATCAGCAGTTCAGGACCCTGGCCCGCACCACACCTTCAGCTACGGAACGTGTGCAACTTCTGCCATCGAGATCAACCTATAAGAAAAGTACGTTCAGGACAACATCGTACTGGATAACCATCAACAAGACGGCACTGACGATAAAAAGTGAGACGGACATTGGCTCTGGCAGTTTTGATGCTAATGACAGTAACACCAAACAACACTGGCTGATACTGACAGCAGAGGAGATGGAGTTCTTTGACCAGTATTGGACAGGGATTAACGACCTCACACCCGACCCCTCTTCTGTGGGCGAAGGGAGTTGGTACGACCTGAATGGCCGCAAACTATGCGGCCAACCTAATCGTAAGGGCGTTTATATTTATAATAATGGAAGGAAAGTCCTGTTTTAATTCACAAACTTGTGCCATCAACTGTTAAGAATTAAACAAGAAGAGAAAACTTTAAACCTTAAACTTT
>JAGCNQ010000128.1 GCA_017645845.1 Bacteroidaceae bacterium | reverse complement strand
TCGATGTCGCCTACCGTTACTTCAGCACCAACCAACGCAAGTTCATCATTGCCGATACTCCGGGACACGAGCAATATACCCGCAACATGATTACAGGCGGCTCTACAGCCAACCTCGCCATCATCCTTGTCGATGCCCGCACAGGTGTCATTACACAGACACGTCGCCACACCTTCCTCGTCTCTCTGCTCGGCATCAAACACATCGCCCTTGCTGTGAACAAGATGGACCTTGTCGGGTTCTCCCAGGAGGTCTTCGACGGCATCAGGACCGAGTATCTCGCCCTCACCGAACAGCTCGGTATAGAAGATGTCACCTGCTTCCCCATCTCTGCACTCGAAGGGGATAATGTGGTGGAGAAAAGCCCGCGCACACCTTGGTTCGAAGGCACATCGCTACTCGAGTTCCTGGAGACGGTGCCTATCGACCGCGACCGCAACATGCAGGACTTCCGATTCCCCGTCCAGTATGTCTTGCGCCCCAACCTCGACTTCCGCGGTTTCTGTGGAAAAGTGGCGAGCGGCATCATCCGCAAGGGCGACGAGATAATGGCTCTCCCCAGCCGTAAGACGAGCCGTGTGAAGAGTATTGTCACTTATGAAGGCGAACTCGGGGTCGCCTTCTGCCCCCAATGTGTAACCATCACCCTGGAGGACGAGATAGACATCTCCCGAGGCGAGATGCTCGTCAAGCCCGACAATCTCCCCTTCATCGGCCGTTACCTGCAGACAAAACTCGTCTGGATGGACGAAGAGCCGATGGATCGTAGCAAGCAGTTCTTCCTCAAGGCCGGCACCAACACCACTCGCGCTACCATCAGCACCATCGACTATCGCATAGATGTCAATACGATGGAGCACTTGCCTGGCTCCGACTTCCGTCTCAACGAGATAGGACAGGTGCAGATAACCACAGCCAAGACGCTCTTCTTCGATGCCTACGCCAAGAACAAGGCAACTGGAGCCTTCATCCTGATTGACCCCATCACCAACAACACCTGTGCTGTCGGCATGATAGAGAAGCCGCTCGATAAGGAGGATATTCAGCAAACAGACCTGCCCACACTCGACCTCCCCCGTCTCGGCATCGCCCCCGAGCACTATGCAGCCATCGAGACAGCCGTCAAGGAACTCAGCCGCCAAGGACTGGAAATAAAGGTGAAAACAGACCCCCTCTAACTCCCCCGTAAGGGGGAGGACAGAGTTTAAAAAGTTTAAGAGGTTTAAGGAGTTTAAGAAGCCCCAGTCGCCCCGTAAGGGGGAGGAAAAAGTCTCCCTTTAAGGGAGATATAGAGGGTCCTTTCAATTTTTCAATTTTATATTTTTATAATTTTATAATCTCACATAGATGGGCCTATTCAATTTTAACACATTACCCGTCAACACCCTTGTTGGGGCCGACTGGAAGACCTTCAAGAGAGTCACAGAAGGACAGCATATCGCTTCCGATAAGAAGAAAAATTACCTGCTGACCAAAGCTATATGCCGGCTGCTTAGTACCTTCGCGTCACTCCAGGAACGCAAATACAGAAAACTGCTCGCCGACAAACCCTTGGAGAATGACCCCCTCTTCATCCTCGGTCATTGGCGGAGCGGCACCACCTTTGTTCACAATATCTTTGCCCAGGACAAGCACTTCGGCTATACCACCACCTATCAGACCGTCTTCAGCCATTATATCATGGCCATGCAAGGGTTCTTCAAGCCCTGCATGAAGCTCGTGATGCCCAACAAGCGGCCTACCGACAACATGGAACTCGCTCCCGACCTGCCTCAGGAGGAAGAGTTCGCCCTGAGCAACATGTGCCCCTACAACTACTACAACTTCTGGTTCTTCCCCGAACGCATGCAGGAGTATTGCGACCGTTTCCTCACCTTCCGCGACATCACAGAAGAAGAACTCCGCGAGTTCAACGAGTCCTTCATGAAACTCGTGAAGTTAAGTCTGTGGAACACAGGCGGAACACAATATCTGAGCAAGAACCCGCCTCACACCGGACGCATCAAGGCCCTCTCCGAACTCTTCCCGAATGCGCGGTACATTTATCTGATGCGCAACCCCTACACCGTTTTCGAGAGCACACGCTCCTTCTACATCAACACCATCAAACCACTTGAGTTCCACACCATTTCCGAAGAAGAAATGGAACAGAACATCCTCAGGAACTACATGGAACTCTACCACGCCTACAAAGAGCAGAAAAAGGCACTTCCCGACGGCACGCTCTACGAAGTCCGCTTCGAGGACATAGAAAAAGATGCCCTCACCATCACACAGGACATCTACCGCAAACTCAATATCCCTGGTTGGGAAGAGGCCAAACCTGCCATTGAGAAGTACATTCTCAGCAAAAAGGGATACAAGAAGAATCGCTACCAATACGACCCGCGTACCGTTCAGCTTGTGAACGAGCATTGGACCGAAGCCCTCGAAGATTGGGGCTACGAGAAAATCACGGGTTAAGAGCCTTCCTTTCCAGCTCCTCAATCTCACCCTCGGAAGTCGCCCAGCTGGTGACAAACCGGCAGGCCGTGTGTCCCCTATCTACAGGGCACCACACCTCGAATCCGATATGCCGGCGCAGAAGTCCCAGGTCATCATTCGGAATGACGTAGAACTGCTGGTTCGTGGGCGAGTCGATGAAAGGCCGATAGCCCATCTGTTCCACGAAGAGGCGGCGCAGGCGCATAGCCAGGGAGACAGCATGCCGACCGATGGAGAGGTACAGCGACGTATCGCCTGCAGGTTGAAACAGCGCCTCGAACTGCACACCTACCACGCGGCTTTTGGCCAGCAGGGCACCGTGACGCTTGATGCGGCTGAGCATGTGGCCGGGTGCATTCCCTCCAGGGAACACCACCGCCTCGCCGCAGAGCGCACCACATTTCGTTCCCCCAATATAGAAGATATCAGACAGGCGTGCCAGCATCGGCAGCGTCACATCCTTGCTTGCAGCCAGACCGTAGGCCAGACGTGCCCCGTCGATGTAGAGCAGCAAACCGTATTCTTGACAGACATCGCGCAGAGACCTCAGCTCGTTTGCCGTGTAGAGCGTGCCGAGTTCGGTGGGGAACGTCAGGTACACCATCCCGGGCCGCACCATGTGTTCGGCGGTCTCGTCGGCAAAATAGGCCGAGAGCCACGCTTGCAAATCCCCCACGTCCAGCTTGCCCTTGTGCGAAGGCAAAGCGATAACCTTATGCCCCGTGAACTCCACAGCACCCGCCTCGTGCACGTTGATGTGAGCCGTCTCCGGACACAGCACCCCCTCGTAGGGTTGGAGTGCGCAGTCGATGATGGTCGCATTGGTCTGCGTACCGCCGGCCAGGAACCAGATTTGCGCGTCCGGAGCCTCACAGGCCTCGCGGATTAGCTGACGTGCATGTTCGCTGAAGCGGTCATCGCCGTAGCTCTGTGTCCGTTCGTCGTTAGTCGCAATGAGGTGCTGCAGCACAGCCTCGTGTGCCCCGTTGTTATAATCGCTCTCCAAGTGGCAGAGCGTATCCTGATTTGCAAATTTTGTAGGCATGATAAACATGATAAAATATGTGCAGCAAAGTTAGGGATAAAATTCTATCCCGGCAAATCTTTTTCGTACTTTTCTTTAGTAACTCTCAAAAATAACCCGTTTCGGGGAGCAACACTTGCTGAAAATAGTACAAATGCACCTCGCAAAAATGCGAGGCGCAAGCGTAAGTCCTCAATTAGAGGAAGTGTTTAGAATGGACCTTCCCTCCGTCGAGAGTGGGGACTCTCTCCCCTCTGTTGGGCCGTAGTGACATTCAGTCACTACTCTAAAAGACCC
>JAGCNQ010000127.1 GCA_017645845.1 Bacteroidaceae bacterium | reverse complement strand
TATCAGAATGCTCTTCTGCCCGAACGTTTCGGGCGCAAGCGCGAATATGCACTTGGTAAGAACTCAGGCAAAGCCAATATTCTTCGCAACCTCGAAGAACTCGGACTCGAACTCTCCCCAGAGCAGACGAAGCGTGTCACGGAGCGCATCATCGAGCTTGGCGACAAGAAAGAACTGGTGACTCAGGAAGACCTGCCGTTCATCGTCAGCGATGTCCTCAAGCATGGGGCTCCTGAGGAGCATGTCAAGCTGCTCTCGTATGTTGTAACGACGGCTTACGGCCTCAAACCCCTTGCGAGTGTCCGGCTGGAGGTGAACGGGCAGACCTATGAGGAGAGCGCCAAGGGCGACGGTCAGTTCGATGCCTTTGTCCGCGCTATCAGGCACATATACAAGGACCGTCTCGGACGTTCTTTCCCCTGGCTGACCAACTATACCGTCAGCATTCCCCCAGGCGGGCGTACCGATGCCCTTGTACAGACGGTCATCACCTGGAACTGGAACGACCGCATCCTCCGCACCAGAGGTCTTGATGCCGACCAGACAGAAGCTGCCATCAAATCGACCATTAAGATGCTGAACCTCCTTGAGGACGAGGATAAATCGTAATTGTTAAAGCCTTTTTGAGGGACAGATAGGCGGTAGCCGTTCATTCATAATATTTGTCCCCTTATTATAAAAGGAACGGATAGAAATGGCAAGTAGTGCGGATTTTGTGCAATACATCGCTGACCAGTGTAGTGGAGCTGGGGAGATTGTCACCAAGAAAATGTTTGGCGACTATGGAATTTATTGCGATAGAAAAATTTTCGGACTCATTTGCGACGATTGTTTCTATCTGAAGCCGACAGCAGCGGGACGAAAACTGTTGCGAGTGGACGATATGCGTCCGCCATACGAGGGGGCGAAAGATTATTTTTATATTGCTGATGTGGATGACCACGACTATCTTTATACTCTTGTTTGCGAAACGTGCAAAGAGTTACCAATGCCGAAACCGAAAAAGAAGAAATGACGAAGGCGCTGGAGATTATCAAGTATATGGAGTCGCTGCGCGATGAAAAGCAGCGTCGGATACTGATGAGGTTCTTTAAAACGGGAGCAGGCGAGTATGGTTTTGGTGATGAGTTTTTGGGGCTGAAAGTGCCTCAGACGCGTGAAGTGGTCAAGGCGGCAGGTTTGGATTTCCCTTTGGAGGAGGTACCAGAATTGCTGATGAATTGTTGGCATGAGGTAAGACTTTGCGGTTTCCTTATTCTTGTGGCACAGTTTGAAAAACTGGCCACGAAGCGATTAGAGTACAATCCAGATGCTATTAAGAAGCGTGATGAGATTGTGACGACGTATCTGCAATATGCCGAACAAGCAAACAATTGGGATCTAGTAGATCTCTCCGTGCATAAGATTCTTGGACACTGGCTGCTGTTACCAACGAACTTAAACCATCATCCTGGCTTTCCCCAGGTAGAAGAAAGAGGCTATAAACAGCGGGTGCTGGATGATTTGGCATATAGCGATAATCTTTGGAAACAGCGCATGAGCGTTGTCTGTTCGTGGAAGACGTCGCAGCAAGGTGACCCATCGTGGTGCCTACGCTATGCAGAGATTCACCTGCACCATCCACACGATTTGATGCATAAAGCTGTAGGTTGGATGCTCCGCGAGATGGGCAAACGTGTAAGTATGGACTTGCTGCGTGAATTTCTCAGCCAACATGCCTGTGAGATGCCTCGTACCATGCTCCGCTATGCCATTGAGAAGATGTCGGTATGCGAGCGTCAAGAGTGGATGGGCATCCTTTCAGATAAGGCACGTAGTCATTAAGTGAGATACCATCCTGATAGGACATTTTCACCTAATTAAGGCTTTTTTTAGTTTAAATTGTAGCCGAAAAGTCTCTTTATGCAAAAAAAATGTAGCTTTTAATGCATATTATGCGTAAAAGATTGTGCTTATTTGCATAAAATGTTGTACCTTTGTTCCCGCTAACTCATAAAACGCTTCAAGATGGAGAGACAGAACAAGAAGAAGAGGTTGCAGACAATTCGCAAGATTGTCAGCATGAGCAGCCTCGAGAGTCAGGAGGATTTGCTCGCTGCCCTCAGGGTGGAAGGATTTGTCAGCACACAAACCACATTGAGCCGCGACCTCAAACAGTTACGAATCAGCAAAGTACGTGTGCGCAATGGTCATAGTATCTATGTGTTGCCCCGCGAAGGACAGTTTGAACCAACGGCCTCGCTTGAGGAGATTAATCGGACAAAGTGGCAACTCAACTTTTCCGGTAACCTGATGGTGGTACACACGCCTCCCGGACATGCCAGCATTGTGGCTTATGATGTTGACAACATAAGGCATCCGTTCTTCCTTGGCACAGTAGCTGGCGATGATACAGTCCTTGTGGTGCTGGCCGAGGGTGTGGACAGGGAGATTGCAGGCAACATTATCCGTGACCTTTTTCCAAAGATAGGTTAAAAGTCTCCTTTGATTCCCCTAAGAGTAAGAAAGGCAAAGGGCATGACAATATACATTATGTAAAATATATGGAGAATAAAGAAAAACATTCTCTTCCCAAGGGACGGGAAGGGAGTCTCAAAGACATACGGGTCCTGGTGGCTGACACTAAACACGAGGTATATGTTGATACCATCATTAATACCATCCGCGAAGCAGCACGCAAGCGCGGTACTGGCATTGCAGAGCGTACTCACGATTATGTGGCTACCAAGATGCGCGAGGGCAAAGCCGTTTTAGCATTGCATGGTGACAGATTTGTCGGCTTCAGCTATATCGAGACGTGGGGCAACAAGCATTATGTTACGACCTCCGGACTTATCGTGCATCCCGACTATCAGGGTCTAGGCGTGGCAAAGCGCATCAAGGACTATACCTTTACACTGGCTCGTCTTCGTTGGCCTCATGCCAAGATATTCAGTCTGACAAGTGGCGATGCCGTGATGAAGATGAACACGGCCTTGGGCTACGTTCCAGTCAGCTTCAACCAGCTTACAGACGATGATGCTTTCTGGCACGGTTGTCAGGGATGCATCAACCACGACATTCTCGAAGCCAAGAACCGCAAGTTCTGTGTCTGCACAGGAATGCTCTGGGACCCTGAGAAGCATCATGGCGAACCCACCTCGCTGGAGGTCATCAAGGATGTGATGCGCACGTTGGTGCTGAGGGGAATAGAATAGAGTTCAAAGTCCAGAGTCCAAAGTTCAAAGTTTAAATTATATATATGGAAAAGACAAAAGTTGTTGTCGCCTTTAGTGGCGGTTTGGATACCAGCTACACTATTATGTATCTGGCAAAAGAGAAAGGTTATGAGGTGTATGCTGCCTGTGCCAATACGGGTGGTTTCAGTCCCGAGCAGCTCAAAGCAAACGAGGAGAATGCCTACAAACTTGGTGCGAAAGCATATGTTACTCTTGATGTGACTCAGGAGTACTACGAGAAGTCACTCAAGTACATGGTCTTCGGCAATGTGCTGCGTAACAATTGCTATCCCATCAGTGTCTCCAGTGAGCGCATCTTCCAGGCATTGGCCATTGCCCGTTATGCCAAGGAGATAGGTGCTACGGCTATTGCTCATGGATCTACTGGTGCGGGCAACGATCAGATTCGCTTCGATATGACGTTTCTTGTGATGTGCCCCGGAGTGGAGATTATCACCCTTACCCGCGACGGGAACCTCTCTCGTCAGGAGGAGGTGGATTACCTCAATGCCAACGGGTACTTTGCCGACTTCACCAAACTGAAGTACAGTTATAATGTTGGCCTTTGGGGCACCAGCATCTGTGGTGGCGAAATACTCGACTCGAAGCAGGGCCTTCCTGAGAGTGCTTACCTGAAGCATCCCACGGAGGAAGGTCCCGAGTTGCTCAAGATTGGTTTTGAGAAGGGAGAGATATGCTCCGTCAATGGCGAGCATTTCGACGACAAGATAAAGGCCATTCAGAAGGTTGAAGCGATAGGTGCCCGTTATGGCATCGGCCGTGATTGCCATGTTGGCGATACCATTATTGGCATCAAGGGGCGTGTCGGCTTCGAGGCAGCAGCGCCTATGCTTATCATCGGCGCTCACCGTTACCTCGAGAAGTTCACCCTCTCGAAGTGGCAGCAGTACTGGAAGGAACAAGTGGCGAACTGGTACGGCATGTTCCTACACGAGAGCCAGTATCTTGAGCCTGTCATGCCCGATATCGAGGCAATGCTCACCAGCAGCCAGCGTAATGTAACGGGCGAAGTGACGCTCGAACTTCGCCCCCTCTGTTTCCAGACGGTCGGCGTAGATAGCCCCAATGACCTGGTCAAGAATAAGCTCGGTGAGTATGGTGAGACCGCCAAGGCATGGACCAGCGAGGATGCCAAGGGCTTCATCAAGGTAACATCCACAGCACTCCGTGCATATTATCTGGCACATCCCGATGAAAAGCGTTAAGGTTGGCATATTAGGTGCGGCCGGTTACACGGGCGGAGAACTGATTCGCCTCCTGCTGAACCATCCGCAGGTAGAGATTGTCTTTTCCAATAGCGAGAGTAATGCGGGCAATCCTGTCAGCGAGGTACATGAGGGGCTCCTTGGCGAGACCGACCTTTGCTTTACTGCCGAGATGCCTTTCGACAAGGTAGATGTTGTTTTCTTCTGCTTCGGTCACGGCAAAAGCGCGCAGTTCCTGCGGGAGCATGAGATACCCGAGGGTGTGAAGATTATCGACATGGCGCAGGACTTTAGAATTAAGAGTGAAGGATTAAGAGTGAAGGATTATAACTTTATTTACGGCTTACCCGAAACGCATAGGGATATCATTGTCGGTTGTCAGCACCTTGCCAACCCTGGATGTTTTGCTACTTGCATCCAGTTGGCGATGCTTCCGGCATTGAAAGCAGGCATCATCAGCGGTGATATCCACGTGAACGGTATCACGGGCAGTACGGGCGCCGGACAGAAGCCGGGAGCCACCACACATTTCTCGTGGCGCAATGATAACATCTCTGTCTATAAGACCTTCACGCACCAGCATCTGCTCGAGATAAACCAGACCGTTCAAGAGCTCTGCCCGGGCTATGGGGGCCGCGTGCTCTTCATTCCGCAGCGCGGATGCTTCACCCGCGGCATCTTCGTCACCTCATACGCCAAGTGCGACCGGCCCATCGAGGAGGTGCAGCGCATCTATGCTGACTACTACCGTGATGCCGCCTTTACGCACTTCGTACTGAAGAGTCCCGACATGAAACAGGTAGTGAATACCAACAAAGCTCTTGTCTATGTCGAGCGGTACGAGGACCAACTGCTGATGATATCCTGCATCGACAACCTCCTCAAGGGCGCCGTCGGTCAGGCTGTCCAGAACATGAACCTCATGTTCGGTCTCGACGAGCGCACCGGCCTCCAACTGAAGGCCAGCGCATTCTGAGGTAGGTTTCTTTCCCTTGTAAATACTTCAATATTGGGTGGAAGCTTTCTTATTCCTCGAAACTTTCCGCAGCATCGGGAGATAGCTCGCCCCCCTCAAGTGACTCACTCCACTTTATGGGGCCACAGTGACTCCTATTACTGCTCTAAAGACCCCAGTTGCCCGTGGGAGAGGGGAGAAGATCCCCCTCTGACTTCTCCGTGAAGGGGGAGGACTTAAACAACAAAGGAGCGCTCACGAGGGCGTTCCTTTGTTGTTATATAATTGGAGGATATAAGTGAAAGAGTGATGAGTGACCTCTTTCACCCTCTGCTTTACCTTCTCTGACGGCGGGCACTGACGCGGGAGGTGCTGGCTGATGCCTCGCTCTTCTCCTTCTTGGTGGCACTGCTATTGTCGTCCGATGTGCCCTTGTCGTTCGCTACGGCACTGCCCCTGTCCTTCTTTCCGCGGAACAGTAGTCCCTTCGAGGACTTCTCCTCCTTGGTTGCCATTTCGGCATCGAGGCTGTCCTTGTTCGTCGTGTCGGCCAGGAAGCCGTCGCCCCAGACGTTTTTCTTGAAGTCGTCTATCTGCTTCTCGATGCGCTTCTGCTCGGCCACCATGTCGCTGTCTGTCTCGCAATAGTTCTTGAGCACTTTACCCTGCATGTTGTTGGTTTTGTAAATCTTGCCGTCGTAGCGGTTCATGGCGAAGTAGTCGTCGGCAGTCATATTAGTGACGTTGTTCAGGTCGCTGGGCATCATCGGCAGTTTGGCGAGCCAGGGTGCCACGTCGTCGTACTTCACCCAGAAGAGGGGTTGTGGTATCGTTTCCGAGCTGAAATCGTCATCAGCTCGCATAAGGATGGGGCAAAGGGCAGTCACCTTTGTCTTGAAGGTGCCGGTGCGCTGGTCCATGTAGATGCTCTCCTTGAGGTAGTAGCGTGTTGCCTCGGCGCTCGGCACGTCGCTGTCTGCAACGGTCAACTTGCCGCCGTTCTCCTCGTAATAGATTTTGTATTGCTCCAGGAGGTCCTTCACGGGGAGCTTGTCCTTCTCGTCGAACGATTCGTTGCCGTCGAGCTTGTAGGCGTAAGCTTTGACGCGCCCTGTGAGGACGAGGCGGAACAGGTAGGTGAAGAGGTTCACCTGCTTGCCGATAGGCTCGACCGGATAGTACATCGGTGCATTCTTGTCCTTCGTCAGGTCGAGTTCACGATAGATATCACGCTTCCAGACGACGTCGTCAGGCATGGCGTCTGTTGTGGGGAACATGAGTGATGCGCGGTCGTTGGCAGTTGCTGCTGCGGCTGTCGGTGTCTGCCCGTTAGCTTCAGGCGTGGCATTACGACGCTTTGCAGGTTGTGCGGTTACGGCACTTACTACGAGTAGCGTGACCGTTATGAAAAAAAGTATGCGCTTCATATCTTTCTTAATATGTTACTTGTTACTTAATAATTACCTCCATCGGGTTCTTGAGCGTGCGCTCTATGCCATCAGGACCTGTGGCGTGTATATCTCTGATGTAGAATCGTTTGTTGCGAGCCAGCCCGCGCATCTGCGCTTTCTGCTGGTCGGAGAACTTCGAGCCGTTGCTCTGGAAGGGAACGGCGTTGCCCATTGCATCGAAGAGGAGCATCTCAAAGCTATTCACGCGGAAGGCAATGTTCAGCAAACCGTCGTCGATGGCGGCGCCAATACCTTCAGTGCCCATGAGGATTTGCTTCGAAAGACCACCACCAGTGAAATGTTCCTCGCCACCACCATCAGCTGCGTAGGCTATGAAAGCAGTGGGGTCGGGCAACTTGCGGACGCGGAAGGTGAACTTGCCCATCTCTTGCATGCGGCCTTCACTCTCGGCCGCCACAGTGATGACGGCTTCGGTGCCAGGAGTCGTGGGCCGGGCATTGTACTTGCCTTCACCTTTCTGCTCGAAGCTGCCGCCTGTCATGCTGACGCGCAGCTTGTTGCTGGGAACACCAGGCACAGAGATACTCATCGGGTTATCGTAGCCCGCATAGAGCACGTTCATGATGTCGGCACTGACCGTTGCACTGGGAGCTACTACAGTATATTTCTGCGTGAAGTCGCGGCGAACCTTTTCGCCCGAGCCGTTAAGCATCTCGATGTAACCGCTGAACGTGAAGTCGCCGGTCTTACTGCAGACTGTTTCATAGTAGCCCTTGTCGCTCTGTATCTGCTTGCCGCCGATGTAGATAGTCGGTCTGCGAGTGGTATCGACAGCTGCCATGAGGATTTGTGCGGTGAAACGTCCACCCTGAACGACAGTCACAGCATTGGGAATGACATAGGCATTGATCTCGTTCACGCGAATATCCTTCACGTCGATGTTGCTCACGAGGTTGTGCAGCACCTCGCCCTCAGCATAGCGGACGTCGTTCTGCAACTTGGTCAACAGCGTCACGGCTGCAGCGGTGGGCATGTTCTCGAAGGAGTACTCCTGCCAGTTCTTGCCGAGCAACGTAGCCTTTGCGGGCAGCTCAGTGCTCAGGTTACTGGTGATAATATCCTTCTTCTCTTTGTCTGTCACCATGCGTACGATGCGTTCGCGGTAGCGGTTGATGGCGTCATAGAGTTCCTTGCCGCGTCCGGTTCCGGGAGCAAGCATCACCTGTGTGCTGGCTTCCAGGTCTTCGCGGTTGTGGATGTTGTTGACGTCGGCATCCTTGCCGTCGCTCTTGAACACGATGGCTTCCTTGAGTTCCTCCGCCAGGTTGTAGAGGGAGTCACTCATGCCGCGCACATATTGTGCTTTTTCGTACCATTCCTTCACCTTCGCAGGATTGTTCTTCATCTGTTGGTCGAAGGTGCTGTAGATGCCACTGTTGACCTTGGTGGCATTCTCGGTACTCTTCTTTAACCCGTCTGACACAAGAGAGAAACCATTCAGTACGTCGCTCGACACGTTGAGTGCCAGCATGGCCAAGAGGACCAAGTACATCAGGTTGATCATCTTCTGACGGGGGGATATCCTTTTCTTCTTTATTGGCATTGCTTTCTGAATAATCGGATTACTCTGGAAACTCGGAGTTTTTTATTTCTCGCTTGCTGCTGCACCAGGAACGCTACCCATGTTGATGGTGAGCGCGTTAATCATACGTGCATAGACATTGTTGAGCTCTTCAATCTGCTGTGCCATGCGGCGTGTCTGCTCATCAATCTGCTCGATGGTGCTGACCTGCTTGCTGATGTTGCGCAGCTGCAATTCATAGACAGTGGCAATGCCTGTGATTGAGCGGTTGAGGTTCTCCATCTCCTCGCTGTCGGTGGACATGCGCTCTGCCTGCTTCTTGACGCGACCAAATACTTCGGTGAGTTCTTGGAGTACCTCGGCATAATTCGTGATTGCCTCTTCGACAGTAGCAGGATCGGTCGCCTTTATTTGGTTGGCATCGATGGTCGGACCACCATTCTGTATCTGTTCGAGGGCGAGCTGTGCCTGTGCTGCTGCCTGACCTGCTGCTGCCAGATTGGCTGCTGCTGCACTCAGGCCAGTGCCTGCTGCGAGGGCATCGGGGTCAATAGCTCCGCTGCCGCCGACAACGCCGCCACCTATTACGGCAGGTCCTCCTCCTCCGATAACGATAGGACCTTCCGGTACCTCGGCACCTTCGGCAAGCGTCGCGCCGCCTGCTACTACGATGGAAGCACCTTCGCCTTCTACATGAGGCGTCTTCTCGTAAGTCTTTTCAAAACCAGAGATGAAGAAGACCAATACCTCGGTTATCATACTGATGAACAGTATCTGGTTGGCTCCTGGAATGTGCGTAAGTTTGAACAATGCACCTAACACTACGACTGCAGCACCCCAGCTGTAGGCGTAATTCATAAATACTTGTCCGGATGGAGAGTCCATCCATTTCTGCAATTTAGCTATAGGATTCATGTCTTTAGTATCTTTTCTGTGTTTGTTATGCTGATGTGAAAACTATGTTAACGACGTGTCTTGCGTGTGCTAAGTGTTTGTCCTGAGGAAGAGCCCTTCGAGCCGCCCTTCTTGCTTCCTTTTGCAGAGGAAGAATTGTTGCCGCTTGCCTTGTTGGAGCCAGCCTTGTCGTTCACCATAGTGCGAACGCAACGGAAGCCGACGAAGCATCGGGGCTGGTTTTGGTATTCATAAGAGCGCCAGGCGCTGCGTATCATACTTTCGGGATCTTTCCATGAGCCGCCCCTGACAGACTTCTTCTTCAAGCGGTAAGGATCTTCCTTCGCAGCGTTGTAGGAGAGCTCGGGGTTCATGTCGGCCATGCTCTCTACGCCGGCTTCGGTATAGACCGTACTTGTCCACTCGGCTACGTTTCCGGCCATGTCATAAAGGCCATTGCTATTGGCACTGAAGATGCCGCACTTGCAGGTAATGAGTGAACCGTCCTGGGTATAGTTGCCGCGGTCGGGCTTGAAGTTGGCATAGTAACAGCCCTTGTCGCTCTTGACTTCGACGCTTTCCCATGGGAAGGGATTGCCTTCCTTGCCGCGAGCTGCGAATTCCCATTCCACTTCGCTCGGCAAACGATAACGCTGAATATGTTTGGCATAGCCGCCCAAGCCTTTCATTAGGAAATTGGTGCGCCAAGCACAGAATGCATTGGCCTGTTCCCAAGTGACACCCACTACTGGATAATCGTCGAAAGCTGGGTTGGAGAAATAGAGTTTCATATATCGCTCATTATCGGCATTGCGGAAGTCATTGACCCAACAAGTCGTATCGGGATAGATATTGACAATGTAGGTGTTGAGGAAATCCCAAGGCCCTGAAAGCGGGCGTGTGATGGTCTGCCGAATGATGCGTCCATCGTCGTCAATCCATGCAGTATCCTTACTGATGATTACTTGCTCTGTGCTGACGGCATGGTCAGTGTTGAGGTCACGTTCCTCAGGGTTAAGACGGTACTTACGCTGTGCAGCAGCTACGTAGTCGTAAATTTCGTAACGATAATTCATCTGGCTTGCATCGAGCATCTTTGTACCATCGATGGGATGAATGGTATAGACGCTTTGGATGGCGCGATCCTCATCCTCATTGGCCTTGCGCCAAGGGATGCTCTTGCTCCAGTCGAGATGAGGCGTGATAGGATTGCCTTCCTTGTCCTCTTCAATTTTGTACGTTTCATCGCCTCCGTATGCGGGGTCGGCGAGTCGTTCACGGATGATACTGTCACGTACCCAGTTGACAAACTGGCGGTACTTTGCATTGCTTATTTCATGTTGATCCATCCAGAATCCATCGACACTAATGTCGCGCAAGGGGAATTCTGTACCCCAAAGCGTATCGTTCTTCTCAAGGCCAATCTTGAGGGAGCCCTTGTGTATGGGTACCATGCCGAAAGGAGTGGGTTCCGAGAAGGAGGAGCCTTTAACACCGGTCAACTCACCTCCTACGGCATTTGCCGAGGAATTACCACCGAAGCAGGAGGCCAGGGTTATGCAGCTGATAGCCGCACCTGCTAAAAGCAGATTTCTTTTATTCATATTATATAATATTATATAAGTCTAAGTAGGTTATATAGCCATTTTAAAGCAGTCGAACGGACTTGTGAAGGTTTTTCCCCTTCTTGAAGATGTCCAACTCATGTTGGTATCCAATGAGTATTTCGTGCGTGCCGTTGAGCACTCCCACACCGCCAGTATACACTTCGTATGAGTAGCCGATGTTGATGCCGTGGAAGTCGAAGCCTAGCAGTATGCCGACACTGATTGTCGGACTATACATCAAGCCACCGTAGAGTTTGTGCTTCTCACCGTCATAGAGGAGGCGTGCATTGATGTCGCCTCGCCAGTTCAGGAGGTCAGACCGCAACATGGCATCCATTGCCAGCTTATAGCGTGGATGGCGGAACGCGAGGTTGTACCCTCCTTGCACCAGGAACGTTGGATCGACTGTTATCTCATGTGTCTTGTCATCACCCAGTTTGACGGTAGGGCCAAGTAGATGTACTGCGCTGACTCCAGCGTACCAGAGCTTCTTATAGGTGTAGCGCAGGCCAACATCGAGATCGAAAGCATTGCCTTTGATATCATTTGTGGCGAAAGCAGGATCGTTGGGATCATTCAATTCAATTTCAGAGCCGTTGAACCCAACCATGAGAAGCGCTGGACGCACACCGATGCTCATGCGGCCACCAAAAAGCTTTTTATGGAAAGCGTATTGGAGCTGAATCTTTTTATTACTGAATGCTCCGATGGCATCGTTGAGGAAAGCCGCACCTACGCCATGTTTGGGTCCGATGAAAAAGAGCGGCATGTCGGCGTTGAAAACCATTGTTTTTGGCGCTCCCTCGTATCCAACCATTTGCATGCTGTAAGCACCCACTACATTCAATTTACTGTCCAATCCCGCCGCTGCGGGATTGTAGTAGGACTGCAGCGCCCAGGTATTGGTAAACGCTGCGTCGAACTGTGCCCTTGCTCCAAGGGACACGATGAGCATACCTATCCAGAGCAGTTTTTTCATCCTATCATTAATAACGATGTGAATTGTTAGTTTATTGTGTCTGTTGACACATAATTTCGTGCATTGGTGCGATTTTATTTCATTGGGGTAGTAAAAATCCTTGAAATATGCACGCTGTGTTGTTTGTCTCCCTACAATGTTTCTGGGAACAAATGAGAATACGGTGTTTAACAAGGCGGTGCATCTGATATGGTGTATTCCCTAAGCGAGAGCCTTGTTAAAGATTTTCCTATGGTTTCCGAAAGTCTTCCCAACCATCAATATCTTCGAGGAAAGTTCCATTCTGATCTGGCGCAACCTGCTTATACTCCTCTGCACTGACTTTGACTGTTGAGGTATCGTTTTTCAGAAAGTATTGAACTTTACCAGAAATCATTTCATTTTTTTCGATGACAAACGTCTCACGGATTCCTCCAGAAGTAGCAACCTGACTGTCTTTCAGCTTAATGAAATCAGAGAATGAAGCACCGCTATGATCTGTGCCGTTTCGTAGGATAACACCATCCGGTGTAATACCGAGCCCTATGTGGGGATTGTCCACGAAAGTGATAAGTTGTAGTGAGTCCTGTAAATAGGTATAGATGGCAGCATATGGTTCTTCTCCACGTAATAAAATTTCTGGGGAACCGTCCTTATCAAGATCGGCTGAGATGAAAAGGGTAGGTGTGTGTTGCTTATAGTCAAGCGATTTCCGTCTTGATGTTTCGATAACACCTATTTGCTTCCAAGCTGTGTAGAGCATTTCCTTGGAACAGGGTAGTGGTACTTTTGTGAGCTCTGTATATTCAAGCCCCTCTTCGTTCATTATATTGGCTTCGCTACTATTTTCATCGTTCTTTGTCTGTGAAGAGCCACAGCTTGCCATAAACAAAGCAATAGATGTAAGAAATATGCTTGAAAGAATCCTTCTCATGTTGTTTTTTTGTTGCGTTTTCATTTCTTTGAAAGGCAAAATTACAACTTCTTTTGTTTCCTGCCAAGAAATATGGTATTTTTTTGCAAAAACGCCTCGTTATGTAATAAAAATAAGTGAGAATGGCACCTTCTTTCGTCTTTTTTAATTATCTTTGCAACCAAAAATTGATAAAGTTAATTTAGAAAAAGAAATGGCACAGCAAGAAGATGTTTTCAAGAAAATAGTGTCGCACTGTAAAGAGTACGGCTTCGTCTTTCCTTCAAGTGATATTTATGACGGACTGGGCGCTGTCTATGACTATGGTCAGAATGGCGTAGAGCTTAAGAACAATATTAAGCAGTATTGGTGGCAGAGTATGGTGCTTTTACACGAGAATATCGTTGGCATCGACGCAGCAATTTTTATGCACCCTACGACATGGAAAGCCAGCGGACATGTTGATGCTTTCAACGATCCGCTCATTGACAATCGTGACTCTAAGAAGCGTTATCGCGCCGATGTTCTCATCGAAGAACAGATGGCAAAATATGAGGACAAGATTCAGAAAGAGATTGAGAAAGCACAGAAAAGGTTTGGCGATAACTTTGATGAAGCAACGTTCCGTGCCACAAGCGAGCGTGTCCTCGAGAATCAGCAGAAGTACGATAATCTGCATCATCGCTATCAGGAGGTTATGAACGCCGAAGGCGGTATCGACCTTGAAGGGCTGAAGCAAATCATATTGGACGAAGAAATTGTATGTCCTATTAGTGGAACTCGCAATTGGACCGATGTGCGTCAGTTTAACTTGATGTTCAAGACAGAGATGGGAAGCACTGCCGATGGTGCTTCGACTATCTATTTGCGCCCTGAGACTGCTCAAGGTATTTTTGTCAATTATCTGAATGTACAGAAAACTGGTCGTATGAAGCTTCCTTTTGGCATCGCTCAGATAGGAAAGGCTTTTCGCAACGAAATCGTAGCGCGCCAATTCATTTTCCGTATGCGCGAGTTTGAACAGATGGAGATGCAATTCTTCATTCAACCTGGTACCGAACTTGATTGGTTTGCCAAGTGGAAGGAGATACGTATGAAGTGGCACCAGAACCTTGGGTTCGGTGCAGAGAACTATCGTTTCCACGACCACGACAAGTTGGCACACTATGCAAATGCAGCCACCGACATAGAGTTTCACATGCCTTTTGGCTTCAAGGAAGTTGAAGGTATTCATTCCCGCACCAATTTCGATCTTTCACAGCATGCCAAATACAGTGGAAAAAAGATTGAGTACTTCGACCCTGAACGCAACGAAAGCTATACACCGTACGTTATTGAGACCTCAATTGGAGTTGACCGTATGTTCCTCTCTATCATGTGTCACAGCTACGAAGAGCAGCAACTGCCTGACGGCCAGATTCGCACAGTGCTGCATTTGCCCGCAGCTTTGGCTCCTGTCAAACTTGCTGTCTTTCCTCTCACTAAGAAGGATGGCATGCCAGAGAAGGCACAGGAGATTATCAATGAACTCCGCTTCCACTTCAATTGCAAATATGAAGAGAAGGATCAGATAGGTAAGCGTTATCGTCGTATGGATGCTATCGGCTGTCCCTATTGCGTTACTGTAGATCAGCAGACACTAGAGGACAACACAGTTACCTTGAGAGACCGTGATACAATGGAACAGCGCCGTGTTGCCATCAGTGAGTTGCGCAGCATTATTGAAGACAAAGTAAGCATTACCTCACTTCTTAAGAAACTTCTCTAAAAAAAGATGAACTATAGGCTGAAAGTCTTTCTCCTATTGTCGTTAGTGCTTCTTGCTTCCTGTAAAAGCAGTGACGAAAGTTATGATGCACATCACGACTGGCAAGCTCGCAATGCACAATGGTTTGCTGAGGTATATGATGCTGCTCAGGCTGCTATTGCAGAGGCTAAGACGCTGTATCCTAACGGCAATGATTGGGAAGAACACTGTGATTGGCGTGTCTATCGAACGCTTCTAAAGAGTCAAGAGGTGCAAGGGTCTTCCACAGATTATATCGTGTGCAAGATAAATGAGCATGGTGATGGTGACTGGAGTCCTGCCTATACCGATAGTGTACGCCTTTACTATCGAGGTTGGATTATGGACGAGAACTATCCGACTAGTAAGACGAACATGACTGTTTTTAGCCAGACCTACTATGGGGATTTTGATGCTGCTACGGCGGCACCTCTTGCGATGCCAGTCATCAGTACAGTAGAAGGCTTCCAGACAGCTGTCCAATATATGGTGAAGGGTGACGATTGGTTGGTTTATATTCCTCAAGAATTGGCCTACAAAGAGACTGCCTCCGATGCCATTCCTGCCTATAGCACCTTGCTTTTCCATATTCGGATAGAGCTTGTACACAAGAGTGGAACTGATATGCCAGGGTGGAGGTAGAACTGCTTATCGGATGTTGCCGCGTATTTTGGAGAGGTAAGCGTTGAGAGCTTCCTCATCGCGGTTGTCGATAATCTGTATTAGTTCTTTTAATTCGGAACGAATATTCTCGACGTGTGCCTTTGTGCGTGGGTTGAAGAGAATTTCGCGTAGCAGTGTGTCGTCCTCTCCCAAGACACCTCTAGCTATCTTTAGATGTCGCTTGAACGTCGTGCCTGGTGCATCTTGATGTTTCATGACTGCTGAGAAGACGAAGGTGCTGACGAAGGGCACCGACAGGCTATATGCCATTGCCTCATCGTGCTCGTCAAAGCTATATTCGTAAACATTCAGTCCTAAACGGCGGTATAAATCAAGGAAGAAGATGCGTCCCATATAATCTCCTTCATTGATGACGATGGCATTTTCTGTGGAGAGTGCTCCAAGGTTGGCAAACGTAGGTCCGAACATTGGGTGAGTCGAGACATAACGTCTGCCTGCTTTTTCATAAAAGTCTTTTAGTCCTGTCTTGACCGATGAAATGTCAGAGATAATACAATCGGTGGGTAGACATGGAATGACTTGTTGGAAGACATCGATGGTATATTTCAATGTCACAGCATTGATGACGAGTTCCGGCTTGAAGGTTTTTATCTCATCGAGAGTCGTAAAGCGTTGTGTATTATAAAGGAAGCGCATTCGCCTTGGATCTATTTCATAGACAGCACATTCGTGGTCAAAGGATAGGACATCCGTAAAGAACGACCCCATTTTACCGGCGCCAAGAATTAGAATTTTCATGATTAGTCTTCTTTACTTATTAATTATCTCCATTTGCTGACGAACACTCTCTTCGTGGATGTGCTCGAAGATATTCTTAATACAATATGTGTCGATGCCAAGCAAAGAACCCTGTGCGCCTCGCTTATCTAAAATTTCACTGTAACGGCGGGTTTGTACGATGGTCATACCATTCTCTTTTTTGTATTCACCGATGCTGCGGCATATTTTCATGCGTTTGGCAAGCAGGTCAATAAGGTCGTTGTCTATCTCATCTATCTCCTTACGCAAGTCCTTGAGTGTGTCGGGGTGCTCGCTGGTATCGCGGAAGATGAGGCGAGAGACTATGAAGTCGAGTACTTCGGGCGTCACCTGCTGCGAGGCATCGCTCCATGCTTTGTCGGGGTCGCAGTGACTTTCTACGATGAGGCCATCGAATCCCAAGTCCATTGCCTGTTGACAAAGCGGAGCTATGAGGTCGCGGCGTCCGCTTATGTGGCTTGGGTCACATATAACAGGCAACTCCGGCAACCGGCGTTTCAATTCGATAGGAATCTGCCACATCGGCTCATTGCGATACAGCTTCTTTTCATAGCTGCTGAATCCACGATGAATGGCTCCCATTTTATTGATACCTGCTCCGTTTATGCGTTGCAAGGCACCAATCCAAAGTTCGAGATCGGGATTTATCGGGTTCTTTACCAACACCATGGCATCAGTTCCCTTTAGAGCATCTGCAAGCGCCTGCACAGCAAAAGGATTAGCAGTAGTGCGTGCTCCTATCCAAAGTATGTCAATACCAAATTTAAGAGCTAATTCCACATGCTTAGGTGTAGCTACTTCGGTAGCAACAAGCATGCCTGTTTCCTCTTTGACTCTCGCCAACCATGGGAGGGCTGGTTCGCCGTGTCCTTCAAAGCCTCCGGGCTTTGTGCGCGGCTTCCAAACGCCGGCACGGAAAATATGGCATCCTTTCCCTGCCAATTGCTTGGCGGTAGTTATCACTTGTTCTTCTGTTTCTGCACTGCATGGACCGGCAATGATAAAGGCACGCTCTTGGTCACTAGGCAGGTTTAGGGGTTGTAGTTGGAGTTCCATATAATATAATTAAGGATGAAGAATTGAGAATGAAGAATCTGCTGTCGCCCTCATTCTCAATGTTTATTGTTTAATGTCTTAATACGTTTAAGTGCTTCGGCAAACTTCTCTTCTTTGGCGCAGAGACTGATACGGATGTAACGACTGCCATTTGAACCGAAGATGAAGCCTGGTGTAATGAAGACGTGAGCTTCATGTAGCACCCGTTCTGTAAGTTCTTCTACGTTGTCATAACTGTCAGGAATGCGTCCCCAAAGGAACATGCCCATCTGCTCTGGATCATACTGACAGCCAAGGGCCTGCATGATTTCTTCTGCCAGACGACGGCGTCTTGCATAAGTCTCAACATTGGCTTGCCTGTGCCAATGGTCTGTATTGTCGTAAGCTTTGGCAGCAGCAAGTTGTATGGCGCGGAATGTACCGCTGTCAACATTACTCTTCACCTTTAGAATCCATTCGATGAACTTCGAATTGGTGGCAAGCAAGCCTACACGCCAGCCAGGCATGTTATGGCTCTTGGACATCGAATTGAATTCAATGCAGCACTCTTTTGCACGAGGTACTTGCAGGATGGACAGGTGTTCGCCTTCATTGAGTATGAAACTGTAAGGATTGTCGTTCACCACAATGATGTTGTGACGCAAGGCGAAATCGACCAACTTCTCATAGGTTTTGCGACAAGCCTTTGCTCCGGTCGGCATATTTGGATAGTTCGTCCATAGGAGTTTCACACGGCTCAAGTCCATTTGCTCCAATGCGTCGAAGTCCGGCTGCCAACTGTTTTCTGGGAGCAGGTCGTAGTTCACAATCTTGGCTCCAAGCAGTTTGCTTAGACTTGTGTAAGTTGGGTAACCAGGATTCGGCACAAGAACTTCATCGCCAGGATTGACAAAAGCAAGTGTGACGTGCAGAATGCCTTCCTTGCTGCCGATGAGCGGTTGAATCTCCTTAGCAGGGTCAAGCTCAACGCTGTACCAGCGTTTGTAGAAGCCAGCCATTGCAGAGCGCAATTCGGGAATGCCAATGGTGGGCTGATAACCGTGTGCCGTAGGCTTTTGAGCTTCACGACAGAGTGTTTCAATTGTCTCAAGAGAAGGAGGCATATCGGGACTTCCGATAGCGAGGCTGATAATGTCCATTCCCTGGGCATTCATTGAGGCAACCTCTTTCAACTTGCGGCTGAAGTAGTATTCGTTGACATCGGCAAGCCGTTCTGCCGGTCTGATATTCAAGTTATAGTTCATAAATCACTATTCGTTGTTAACGTTTCCTTGTTCTAAAGGCTTTGTTTCCCGCTCTCATAAACACCAAGTTGCTTAAGTTCCCGCGTGAGCGGACTGATAGCATTGATTGCCTGTCGGTAGCGCTTCTCATCCTCGAAAGAGAGGTCGATGTAGAACATATATTGCCACTCTTGCCCGATGATTGGAAGAGACTGTATCTTTGTCAGATTGAGTTTGTAGAACGAGAGAACGGATAGGATAGCGCTTAGGCTGCCTTCCTCGTGTGGAAGCGTGAAGACAAGACTAGCCTTATCAATATGCCTGGTACTGCGGATGGCAGTCGCCTTTTCTGGGTGGGCAAGCATGAGGAAACGTGTAAAGTTATGCTTGTTTGTCTCGATTCCTTCCTGCAGCACCTTCATGCCGTATATTTTGGCAGCATCATGATGACAGATGGCAGCATGACCGTGTCTCTGTTCTTTGCTTATGTCGGCAGCAGCTCCAGCAGTATCTGCCACTTCGACCACCTTGAGGTTAGGGTGGCGTGAGAGGAATTTGCGGCACTGCATCAGGGCGACAGGGTGGGAATTTACCTCGGTCAGGTCTTCCCAACTTTCGTCGGGCAGACACATAATGCTGTGACTGATGCGCAACTTATGCTCGCCGACGATAGTCATGCCGCTGTCTCGCAACAGTTCGTAGTTATGTAGCAGACTACCGGCAATGGTGTTCTCAATGGCCATGAGTCCCAACATGTCGAGCTGCCCTTTGAGCCGGACGAACATTTCCTCGAATGTGTTACAGCAGACCAGTTCCACCTCCTCGTTCTCGAAGAAGCGATGTGCTGCAATATCATGGAAGCTTCCCTTGATACCTTGTATTGCTACCCTTTTCATCTTTTAATAAAAAATCCCGCTTCATTGCTGAGCGGGATTATCATGTATGTATTATTGTTATACCTTATTATATTATATACGACGAACCCGCTTCACTTCAATTGCTAAAGTAAAAGAAATAATAGAAGCCGTAGATATTGCTACTTTGGTTCATTGCTTTGTCTTTTTGCGCTGCAAAGTTACATCATTTCTTTCATTCTGCCAAGAAAATGCTCGATTTTTTTACTCCTTTGTAGCATAAATAGTATTATGACTAAAGTCTGTCTGCGTTCATCTCCCTTCATTTGGGGAAGGAAGTGGATGTTTCTTGTAGAGTTGGTAAGAATTGTATATGTTGTGCCAGATGCTGTAAAAGCCGCCAGCCAATGCCGTGAGCGGGTCGAGGAAGGTGTAACCCACCCAAATGGCCAAGATGGTGTTCTTCTGCCCACATGCTTGTGCGGCACTGATGTCATCGTCATAATGTCTGCCTACCCGACGACCTATAACGAATTGAATGGCGCAGGCCAAAGCAGAACTTAGTACGAGGGCTATACAGGCTGCTGATGTCACTCCTGTATGAACTAAGATGCGGGTTGTAACAGCTATTGCGAGCGACAACGATACTAGCCAAAGATAGAAAGGCAGGTCGGGAATCGTTGTTAGTAATCGCAATAGGGTAGGGAAAGCATGACGGATGAAGAAGGCCAAAAGGAGTGGGCCGATGAGCAGTGGGAACACTCTTCGGATAATCATCCCAAAGGAGAGCCAGAAGCCTGTGCCGCCCGTTGGATTGACTATTGGAACAAGAGTAGGAATAAGCACTGCGGCACAGAGGTTAATGAGAATTGTGTAGGCTGTAAGCGTGCCTGCATTGCCACCCAGTTTTGCTGTGACCACTGCTGCAGCCGTGGCGGTCGGACATAGAAAACAGAGCATGGCACTTTGTAGAAAGAGCCGGCACGTAGCATCTCCGACGGAAAGATGCAGCAGGCAAAGTACAACTGCAATAGAGGCCTGAAGAGCCAATAGCCACCATTGCCAGCCTCGCAGTTGCATATCGCTTGGTCGGATGCGGCAGAATGTGAGTGTCAGCATACAGAAGATGAGCATGGGCTGCACATACGTCGCTCCTTCTATCATTGTCTCCTTGACTGCCGGTGTAAAAGGTATGCTGCGGCAGATGAAGTAGCTTGACGCACCTATTGCCATGCTTAATGGCAGTGACCAGTTCTTTATAAAACTCTTGGCATTCATCCTTCCTGCTTCGCTTTTGCTGTGCAAAAATAGATAAAATCTCTTGCTTAGTAGGTTTTTATATCACGAAAATTTCTCTATGTGCCGTCTTTTTCTTAATTTTGCGCCGCGATTAGGGATTTAGGATAAGAGATTGGATATTTATATTAATTGTACATTGTAATTATTTAATTGTAGATTAACAACGTGAATCTTTATATCAGATACTTTGACGACGAGACGCTCGTTTATAGTGTAGATGAGGCACTCGAATTCCTTTCCTCATTGGAAGATGTGGAAATCAGTGAGGAAATGGTAAACGAATTGGAGAACTTCATGGCCAGCAGTGCTATGTATCCAAAACACATCAAGGTACGTGCACGTTCTTTCTTCATCGCCATCAAGACTACAGCCAACACATTGGAAGAGTTCAAGGCCAAAGGAATGAGCCAGGGTAAGGTGGAGAAGACGGCTCAGAAGGAAGCTTTGGCACAGTATAGCCGGTACCAGCCGGGATGGTATGCCGCAAAGATTGTTTTCAAGCGTGTCATCATGCTGCCCGAGACGCAGAAGTTCCACTATGTTGATACACCTTTTGTCTGCAAGGTTAAGGCCGACAGCACCCAGGAGTGCTATGAGAAGGTGCTCGGCCATTTGCGCGAGCGTCAGGACATTGACCCTCGCAGCCAGTTCCCCAGCATTAAGAGTGCTAACTTCGAGTGGGAGTATCTGGGATAATACCATTGACATTAGAACATAGACTATTGAACATTGAGCAACGTTCTTCGTTTTACTCGTATGTCGGTTCATGGATGCTTTAGTATCAAGGCACGTTATTTATGCGCGGTTGTCTTTTGCCTCTTGACAGTGATGACAACCGTTGTCTTTGCCGACAACAGGAAAGGCAGGCAAATAGAGCAAATCTATGATATGCCGGAACCAGATGTCCTGGTGCCTGCTCCATCGCCTGACCGTGCGTTGCCTCCTATTCGTGAACTGCGTCCACTCATCCGTCATACTGTAAGCCAGCAACAGGGCATTGACGTGTCGCATTATCAGGGTCGTATCGATTGGGACGAGGTGGCTCGCAACAAGAACGTTCAGTTCGTCTATATCAAGGCCACAGAGGGTTCAGACCTTGTGGATGATTTCTATCAACGCAATCTTTACGGTGCCAAGCGTGTAGGCATTCCGGTCGGTGTCTATCATTTCTACCGTCCGAATGTAAACGTCCAGTGGCAGCTTCAGAATTTCCGTACCACTGTTGACCCTTGGCAGCATGACCTTGTTCCCATCGTTGATGTTGAGAAGCGCGGTAAAGGGTCTCTTTCACAATTCCAGAATAACCTGAAGGCTTTCCTCGATGGTGTAGAACGCATGTATGGCGTCAAGCCCATTATTTATACCGGTGTCAACTTCTATGCTGCTCATCTTGAGGGTAAGTTCAGGCAGTACCACTTTATGGTGGCCCGCTATGCCGACGAGTTCCCCGGGTTGAGCGAGGACGTGCCCATCGTCCTTTGGCAATATACCAGTAAAGGTCAGGTAGATGGCATTCACGGCTATGTTGACCGCAGCGTCTTCCTTGACAGATATACCGTTGCAGACATTATGCTTCCTTCCCCTGCGGGCGGGAAGAAGTAGGTGGCCGCATGGCCTTAACTTAGATTACTATGGAAAGGATGGTTCAATGGCTGTGGATTACTATCCTGTTATGCAGTCAGGCAGTTGTCTCGGCACAGACGGCCTTGCCGTCGGAATCGCTGAAGGAGCTCTCGAAGTCGAGCGGCTGTACGGTCTATACTTTCAACTATCCCTCGGTGAGTGCGTCGGGCGAGCCCACGGTGCTCTCTTCGGCTCTCTTTGTATGGACGCCACTCTTGAAGTTTAGGAGGGACAGTATCGAGAGTCTCCACATCTTCTGCCATAGCACCATCACAGCCGATGTCCAGCGACCCACCACCACTGTTTCACTCTCCAATGAACAGACTTTGCTCAAAGGGCTTCCCGGACGGGACTATGGAAGCATCCTCACCGAGACTGCCAACTACGTGTCGCGTTGCATTATCGTCGCCCCCGACTACGAGGGCTACGGAGCGACGCGGACCGTGCCGCATCCTTACCTGTCTGAGCGCCTGACGGCCCGGCAGGTAATCGACGCTGCCACCTACGGTCTTGCCCTCTATCGGAAAGAGGTGCTGAATAATAAGAAGCTCCCTCCTATGAAGAGCGACTGGCGTTCGTTCACCATGGGCTACTCGCAGGGCGGTGCCGTCAGCCTGGCCACTCATCGCTACATCGAGGAGGAGGGACTGGCTGATAAGTTGCATTTCCAGGGAAGTCTTTGCGGCGACGGGCCTTACGACCTGCTGACGACCTTACGCTACTATATCGAAGATGACGGTACGAGCTACAGTGTGGAGACTGCACACAGGAAGGGCATAATCACCATGCCTGTCGTGGTGCCGCTCATCGTGAAGGGCATGTTTGACAGCTATCCCGAAATGGCGCAATACGGGATGGAGGACTACCTGTCGCAGCAGCTAATCGATACGGGGGTGCTTGACTGGATAGACAGCAAGAAGTACGACACCGGCCATATCAGCCAGATGTGGTACAAGCAGCTGCAGGAGGGCCTCGATGCCTCCGACCGCCATTACACGCCGGAGCAGATGGGCGAACTCTTCGAGAGCCCTGAAGAGGGCATGTTGTGGGGCAATTTGGATAAGATGTTCACGCCAGAGGCCTATGAATACATCAGTGATGCCAGCCACTTCGACGCTGTGCCCGGGGAGGCTTCCGGTGCTTTTGAGGCTATTCACCGTGCCTTGGCCGACAACTCGCTCGTCACGGGCTGGGAGCCCCAGCATCGCATCCAGTTCTTCCACTCGAAGAGAGACATGGTTGTGCCCTACGGCAACTACCTTTCTTTCCGCGATGCCCACTCCTATGGCGAGGGAGACCTCTTCCGCGTGAATGACACCTTCAGCAATGGTGACCATGTGGATGCCGGCATCGATTTCCTTGTCGAACTGCTCACCTTTAAGAGCTATGCCAAGTGCTTCAACTGGATATGCGAGGGTCCCTCCACCGTCATTGATAACGTGCAACGGCCAAAGGACAATGGTCAGTATTCATCGGTCAATGGTCAATGGAGTGACGGCTGGTACACCCTCGACGGGCGCCGCCTCACCACCAAGCCCACAGCCAAGGGGGTATATATATGTAATGGAAGGAAGGTTGCGGTGCAGTAATTACTCCCTTGTCTCCGGCTTCAGGAAATAGATTCTCGCGCTCTTACTGCCTCGGCTCGTGATGGTGGCCGAACCTACGAGGTCGCCCTTCAGTTCATTATAGGCACCGGCATAGGACATGTCGTTGAGGGCGGCATAGTCGCGGACGTGCATGAAGCTCTCTCGGCGCAGGTACTGGATAGCCCGCTCAATGCGCTCCTCCTTCGTGTATTTCGACCTCTTCAGGCGGTCCTCGCCTCCGCGTTCCAGCTGGCAGTTCCTGTCGGCAGCCCGCACCAGTTCCTTGTCTGCCCTGTACGCCACGTCCGTCACATCCAGGCTTGTCGCATTGAGTTTCATGGTCCCCTCCTCGAAGGTGTCCATCTCCTTTCTTGATTTGGTCTTGTCCAGGCCGAGTTTGGCATGGAACGTTCCCAGCCCGTCAATCTTCACGTTGTGTCCCTGTGCAATCTGGTAGGCCAGCTCGCTGCTCACAGCCATGATGACGCCCTGTATCACGCTTGGTGTGTACAGCCTGTTCGCTTTGCTGACCCTCCGCGTAAACTCCTTGAAGTCCAGCGTCTCCCGCCTCTTCAACCGGTAATAGACCAGGTTGGTTCCGGTCTTATGCACGTCGGGCATTTCCTTCTTGATATACTCCGCCATAATACTTCTGTAGATAAAGGTTATCGAATCCTTGATTAAGAATATTGTGCATTTTCCGTGACAAAGGTACATCATTTTAATGAAACAATATTATTTTTCTACTGAGAAAATATATTATTTAACTGAAAAAATACATTTTCCTACTTGAATAATATATTTTTCAAGAGAGAAAATAATTCCTTGATATTGCTTTTGTCCTAGTCTCTATTAAGGTTTCGTGTACTTTTCATTTTCGGATTCTCTGACTTGTTTATTGAGGGTTCATAAGAATTGGACAGCCGCGGGCGGATGCCTCCACGGACTCTTATACAGTTTCCTGATATCTTCGAAAGGTGTTTCTTGCAAAAAAGTGACGAAAGGTTTTGCATTACACGCAAAAAAACGTATCTTTGTGGAGTCATAAGCCAAAGAATGTATATAGCCATTGCAGGAAACATAGGCAGCGGCAAGACTACGCTGACCGAGATGCTCGCCCATCATTACCATTGGGAACCGAAGTACGAGCAAGTGATGTTCAATCCCTACTTGGAGGACTACTACCGCGACATCAAGCGTTGGTCGTTCCCCATGGAAGTGTTCTTCCTGAAGGAGCGTTTCCGCGACATCATGGAGATGCAGGCCAGCGGCAGGGACACGGTTCAGGACCGCAGCATCTACGAGGGCGTCTATGTCTTCGTTGCCAACAACAAACGCATGGGTAACCTCAGTGACCGCGACTACGAGACGTTCATGGAGCTCTTCGGCCACATGACGGACATCATTCGCTATCCCGACCTCATGATTTACTTGAGGGCAAGCATCCCGCACCTTGTGGCTAACATTCAGAAGCGCGGACGCGATTACGAGCAGACCATCCAGCTGGAGTATCTCAAGGGGCTCAACGACCTTTACGAGGACTTCATCTATAATAAGTACAAGGGGAAGGTCCTGACCGTCGAAGTCGATACAATAGACTACCTGCACAACCCCAAGGACTTCAAGGAGATTACCGACAAAATCGACGGGCTGCTCTACGGTATGTTCCCTCTCTGATTCCTCATCCCCGACTCTTAATCCTTAATTCACAAGATATGCATATAGCGATAGCAGGAAACATCGGGTGCGGCAAGACCACCCTGACCAAGTTGCTCGTCAAGCGTTACGGCTGGACGCCTCGCTTCGAGCCAGTTGACGTGAACCCCTACCTGGAGGACTTCTATCAGGACATGAACCGCTGGAGCTTCAACCTCCAGGTCTATTTCCTTAACAAGCGCTTCCGCGACGTGGTCGAGATATCCAAGAGTAGCGACACCATCATCCAGGACCGTACTATCTTCGAGGACGCCCGCATCTTCGCCCCGAACCTCCACGCCCAGGGCTACATGAGCGACCGCGACTTCAAGAACTACAGCGACCTCTTCGACCTGATGATGTCGCTCGTCGGCCTGCCCGACCTGCTCATCTACATACGCAGTTCCATCCCGAACCTCATTGCCCAAATCGCCAAGCGTGGCAGAGAGTACGAGCAGAGCATCCGCATCGACTACCTCACGGGTTTGAACGAGCGCTACGAGGCATGGATTAAGGACTATCCCGGGAAGCTGCTCATTGTCGATGGCGATACGCTGAAGTTCGAGTCCAGCGTTGCCGACTTCCAGCGCATCACGGAACAGATAGATGCCAAGCTCTACGGCCTCTTCCCTGAAGAATAGCTCCCTCCCATCTCCCTCGAAAGGGAGAACCATCTCTTCTTTATATGAAACGATTCCTTTTACTTCCGCTTTTGCTTCTCACCCTCACTGCTATGGCGGGTGACAATGTCCTGCCGCATTGGGCCATTGGCGGCTTCGTGCGGCCAGAGGGCAAGAACCCGATGGTGAGTCCCATTGTAAACAACCTCTTCTATTGTCCGGTGAAGCGGGCACAGGTCAGGTGGGAATGTGCCGATACATTCAATCCTGCTGCCGTGGAGAAGGACGGCAAGGTCTGCGTCCTTTACCGTGCTGAGGATGACCCGAATGCCGGCATCGGCAAGCGCACCTCGCGCATCGGCCTCGTGGAGAGTTCGGACGGCGTCACTATTGATTATCGTTCGCCGTCCCCTGTCATGTATCCCGACAACTCATCCGTCTCTAAGGAATTCGAGTGGCCAGGCGGTACGGAAGACCCGCGTGTGGTGGAGGCAGAAGTGGATGGCGAGCCGCTCTATGTCATGACCTACACTTCCTGGAACCGTAAGACGGCACGATTGAGCGTTGCCACAAGCCGTGACCTCAAGACTTGGACGCATCATGGTCCTTGCTTCCGTACGGCATACGATGCCAGGTTTGCCAACCTTGCCTGCAAGTCGGGCTCCATCGTCACGGAAGTCAGGGACGGACGGCTGAAGGCTGCAAAGGTGATGGTGAACGGCGAGAGCAAGTACTTTATGTATTGGGGCGAGTACTGGGTCTGCGGTGCCACGAGCGACGACCTCATCACCTGGACTCCTTGCCTCACCCTCAACCCCTCCCCTGAAGGGAAGGGGAGTGTTGAGCCTCTTCCTTTAGAGGGAGGTGTGGAGGAGGCTGGGGACTTGCTCTACCTGGCAAAGCCCCGCAAAGGCTTCTTCGACAGTATGCTCACGGAGTGCGGTCCTCCGGCAGTCCTTACGGATAACGGCATCGTACTCATTTACAACGGCAAGAATGCCAGTGGCAGCAATGGTGATGCCTGTTATGCGGCTAACACTTACGCCGCCGGGCAGATGCTCTTCAGCAAGGAGAACCCGCTTCAGATCGTTGACCGCCTCGACAAGCCCTTCTTCCGTCCCATTGCCGACTTTGAGCGTAGCGGGCAGTATGCAGCAGGCACCGTCTTTACCGAGGGCCTCGTCTGGCATCAGGACAAGTGGTTCCTCTATTATGGCTGTGCCGACTCGTTCGTTGGTGTGGCTGTCTGCGACCCTTTGACTTCGCCACACGAAGGCGACCCCGTCGTCACGGCACAGGTTCCTGAGGGCGTCATCAACCAGCAATCAGCGCTCAGTACGGGCAAGATGACCTGCTTTGTGAACTCCTGTAGCGGTTATGCTAACGAGGGTGAACGCCCTTACTATATGAACACCAGCTACATCTATCCCGGGCGTAAGTGGTGCGATGCCAGTACTGCGCAGCCTTGGATGGTGCTGGAGTTCACTGGCATCTACGAAGTGGACCGCCTTGTCTTTCGCGATGTGGAGGGCCGGGAGTCGAACTGCGGCAATGTGCCCGAGTATTGGGTGTATGGCCGTACCAAGACAGGCGAGGATTGGACGCTCCTGGCGCATGAGGAGAATGTCGGCAATCAGGCAGAGAAGGACATCTCTTTCACTCCTACAGAAGTGCGTTATCTGAAGCTTGTCTTTACGCGAGGCACCCGTCCCAGTGGTGAGGCCGATAATGCCATCCGCCTCTATGGATGCGATGTCTATGGACGTTTCGTCAGTGAACTGCCGCGAACAGATGGCAATGTCAGCATCGGCAAGACCATCCTTGCAGCCCATGATGCGCCCGATGCGACACGAAGCGCCCTCAATCTGCTTACCGGACAGCCTGCTGCGGAACGGCCTTGGTGCCCAACGACTCCTGTCCCTGGAACCGATGCTTATCGTTATGTGATTGTCGATTTGGAGCAGATCTACGACATCAAGCGTCTGTTGCTTTGGGATGCAAAGAGCATCGACAGCGATGCCACGAATATGAATGCCTACCAAATGTTCATTAGCGAAGAACAGCCCGACCTCAGCCTTATCACAAAGGCCGGAGATGCCAATAACTGTTGGACCGAGGTGGCTGATAAGAAGAATGCCGGCGGGATTAATAAGAAGACCGTCACCCTCTCTTCGCCCGTCCGAGGTCGCTATGTCAAGCTGGTCTTCCCCCGAACATCTGCCAGTATGAACAACGTGGAACAGTCAGCCCTCTATGCCTTTCATGTCTATGGCACCCCTGTCGAGGACGACGATGGCATCGAGTTAATTCAAAATTCCAAATTCAAGATTCAAAACGACGAGGAGACTTTTACCCTCACAGGCATCAGGGTAGGGGACGGAAACAAAAAGCCCGGACTCTACATAAAGTCCGGGCGGGTGATATTAGTGCGTTGATATCATTAGAACTTAAAGCCAAGCGTGCAGGTAACGGCTTGCCTCGTCAGGTTAACATCTACGGGGTCTATCGTCCTGTCTGCAAGGAGGGGATTATCTAAAACGAATTGTGGGATAGGATCTTGGTTACTGTTGGCAAAGCTTGTATCGAAAGCATAGAAATCGGCTTTCTGATTGCGAATCTTGTAAGCGAGGTCAACATAGAAGTTCTTAGCACGATAACCCACACCGAGCGTTAAGATGTTCGCCGCACCCATGCGCATATAGCTTGTGCCGGTAGCGTAGTCCATAGCTGCGCTGTTAAGGTAGTACTGGTCATAGCTGATGTTCTTTTCGTAGGCAGATGTGCTATGATTATAGCCCAGACGGAAAGCGAGGTTCTTGGTGGCATTGGCCTCCATGCCGACACGCAGGGTATGAGTGCCGCGCAGATTGTCGCGAGTCAGTTCGTTCATTGCTACATCCTTGATATTGCCCGAAGTGGAGCCGTCCCAGTCATCCTCGTATTCGGGATAGCCCATGCTTGTACCTGCGTAGGCAGCAAATTCGTAGTCAACATCCCATGCGAAACTGGAACCGACGGTGCTGCCGATGCTGGTGCGTACTTTCCAGGGTGAACGCAGGTTAAACTTCAAGTAACTATTCCATTGGTCAGTACGGCTGCCTCCATAATGAGGACCGCGTACCATGTCAAACCATGTGTCGTTCTTCAGGCGATACCAAGTCGGTGTCTCTACTGCGAAACCAATGCGGAAGGGACTGTTCTCGAAGGGACGTACGATGGCACCAAGCTTGACATTGACACCTGTGCCGGTGATGCGGTAGTCGTTGTTGACGTCGTACTTAGCATAGCCATCCATATCGTCTTCACCATAGAGGCTCCATCCGCGATAGCGCATAGCATCTACTCCGACAGTCAGACCGAGGAAAGCACGGTTGTTGATGTTGGTGCTCAGGTTGAAGTCGAATGCCTGCAGAGAACCTTCGCTGTGGTGAGTGTAGACGTTGCGTGAGGATGAACCATATTTATTGTAGTGGTATTCATTCCCAGGGTTTGTTGAGAAGAAACCATCCTCCAAAGCCATGCCGGTAAGGTTTTCTTGCCATCCTTCATCGAACTCTGTCAGCTCTGCCAACTGGTCCATCTGGCTAAGCTCTCTCAGGTTGGGGTTATCAGCATAGAAGTTGTGGTTGAAGTTGATCTTCTTCTGAAAGTTGAAGGCGAAGTTGACGTAAGGACAGGTTTCGCCGCCAGTCTTCATATTATATACGAAGCCAATCTGGTCGAAAGTTGCTTTGCCGCGATGCTCTTCGGCAATGTGTGACTTGCCCCATGTGCCACCAAAGGTCAGGGCGATGTCGTTCTTACGGTAGAGACCGATGCCGGCAGGGTTCCAACTGATTACGCTTATGTCTGCGCCAAGTGCGCCGAGTGCGCCGCCCATGCCGACGTAGCGTGCTGTGCCGATGACATCACTGGAATTGTTCGTGATGCGTTCGTTGGTGTATGTGTCCTGTGCCTGTGCTGCGAATGCAACAGCAAGGAGAGAAAGAAGGAGCTTGTATTTCATAGTTTAAATGTTACTTCTATTTTTAACTTTTCAACTTTTTAACTCTCTAACGTTTTAACACTTAAATCATCTTCTGCCGCCTCCACCGCGGGAGCCGCCACCGCCGCCACCGCCGCCGCGTGAACCACCTCCGCTGAAGCCACCGCCTCCGCCACTGAAGCCTCCGCCGCCGCGTGAACCGCTGCTTCCGCTATAGCTGCCACCGCTGTATGTGCTGCTACTGCTAGTGCTGAAGCCTCCGCCACGTGTACCGCTACTGCTTCTGGTTGAGCCACTATTATATGTGCTGGTGCTACGAGATGTAGAAGTGGTGCCGCGTGAAGTGCTGCTACGTGAACTTCTTGTGTTTGCGTCGTTGCCCGAAGGAGCCTGATATGTGCCGCGGGAATTCGTCTGATAGCTGCCGCGTGTGCCTTCGCCTCTGCTACCGCCACGTGCAGTACCGCCACCCCTGGTGCCGTAGTTCGCACCTGATGCTCCTCCCGAACGGGAAGTTGCTGAGCGTCCATAACTTGATCTGCCACTTCTTCCGTTGAAGGTTGCGGAACGTTGTCCCAGGTTGCGACCGGCTGTTGTCCGATGGCTTGAACGTCCACCATAATAGCCGCCGTAATAGTGGGGGTGATACCATCCGGAGTACCATCCACCGTAGTAGGGATAGTTCCAACCCCAGCCCCAGCCCCAGTTGTTCCAGCCGTAGTAGCTGTAATAATAGGGAGAGTGCCATCCATACCAGGAAGTATACCAAGGGCTATACCAGGGGTCGTACCATCCATAGTAATCCCAGTAGTAGGGGTCGCTCAGGCAGAAGCCGCGATAGCGAGCCAGACGGGAGGTATAGGTGAAGTCTCCGTCGTATAGGCCATCGGAGTATCCGTCGGAATAACCTGCCCTATAGCTTGCCACCTCATTTTGCATAGCAGAGTCAGCAGAAGACACATAGAGCGTGTCGCCTACCAGTCTGTAAGATGGGTTGCCGTTTGTCTGTGGGGCATAACGACGGTTGTATTCATCCACATCGCGAAGCTGGCCAGTGTGGTAGTCGGCATTGGCATCGCCTTCATCTTCAAAAGCTGTTGTCGAGTTAGCCTGTACGGTCGTAGTGGCTTGCTTCTGTGCCTTCTTGGAGGAGAAGGAGTACATGTCGTCATCTTGTGCGTATGCGTTGAAGCAGAACACAGAGAGTAGCAAGAGTGTAAAAATGTTCTTTTTCATATCATGTGATTTTTTAATGTTTTCACTTCGGTTTTTCACTTTTCACTTATGAAGTTGATGCAAAGTTACAGCCTTTTGTGAAATAACCAAAAGGGAAAAGCCTATTTTGGTGAGGAAATTTCCCCATGTGGATAAAAAGAGCTATATTTGCGTACAATTCATGACTCTTAATTCTTCTTTCTTAATTCTTAATTATATAAATAAGGTGAAGTACTACGAAGTGAAATGTGCGTTGCAGCCTTTCAGCGAGACTGCTGCTGATATCTTCTCCGCATCGCTCTCGGAGATTGGGTTCGAAGCCTTCTCTGTTGCGGAGGACCAACTGATTGCTTATATTCAGCAGAGCGATTGGGACGAGACCAAGATGCAGCAGGCAATACAGGACTTTTTCCTGCCCGATGTCAGTATCACATACACTTGCACAGAGGCTCCAGATGAAGATTGGAATCAGGTGTGGGAGGAAGAAGGCTTCCAGCCCATTTACATTCCCCTTGGGGGAGGGCAGGAGGAGGCCATTGTTGTTCACGATGTCAAGCACATTGATGTTCCTCAGGCTCGCTACGACATCCTCATTACGCCTCGAATGGCTTTCGGAACTGGCAGCCATCAGACGACACGGCTCATCTTGCGCACTTTGGCGCACATGGACTTGGAGGGCAAGCGTCTCATAGATGCCGGTACAGGCACAGGCGTCCTTGCTATTATGGGCATAAAGTGCGGAGCAGCACATGTCTTTGCCTATGATATTGACGAGTGGAGCGTAGAGAATACAAAGGACAATTTGTTGTTAAACAACATCCCCTTTATCTCCCCCTTTAAGGGGGAGTCAGAGAGGGTCTGTGGGTCTGTTACGGTCGTTTGTGGTGACAGTTCTGTGCTCGAAGGGCAGCCGCAGGCGGACTTGCTCATTGCCAACATCAACCGGAACATCCTGCTTGCCGATTTGCCCCGATTTGCTAAAGCTGTGAAACCTCAAGGCAACATGATACTGAGCGGCTTCTATCTTTCAGATGTACCTGTCCTGAAAGAGGCTGCCATGCAGCAAGGCTTTTCCTTGCTGAAACAGGAAAGCGAAGGGGAGTGGGCAATGCTGCTATTCGAAGCGTATGCTGCTGGCGGGCGTGATGTTTGACACAACGAAGCTTGGCACAATCATTGCCAAGGCGCTGATGACAAACGTCCCGATATCGATGAGGACGACCCACAGCCAGTTCACCATCACGGGCACAGCTTCTACGTAATAGACTTCGGGGTTGAGGGTGACGATACCGAAATGTTTCTGGATGAGGATGAGTGCGAAAGCCAGGATGTTGCCCAGAACGATACCGCGCACAATAATCAGAAGTGCATAATTGAGGAAGAGGTGACGCACCTGCTTGTTGCGGGCACCAAGGGCTTTCATGATGCCTATGAAGTTGGTGCGTTCCAGGATGATGATGAGCAGACCGCTGACTGCCGTGAAGATGGAGACGCAAATCATCAGGATGAGGATGACCACGATGTCCATATCGAGCAACTGGAGCCAAGCGAATATCTGCGGGTGTTCCATGCGGATGCTCATGCTGGAGTAATAGTAGCCATAGGCATCCTGTTTGTGGTTGACCTCGTTCACCACATCCATCAAGGTCTCGTCAAGACGTTCGAAGTCTTTCAGCCGAATCTCAGCACCGGCATATTGCTGAGCATCCCAACCCAGAAGACGATGGATGGTATAGAGGTCGGTATAGGCAAAGTTCTTGTCGAAGTCGGTGAGGTTGGTGCGGTAGATGCCTGCAACAGTGAATTTCCTTGCCCTGACCGTCTTCTCGAAGAAGTAGGCATAGATAGTCTGCCCGACGTCAACCTGCATCTCGCGGGCCATTGTCTGTGAGATGACCAACTTTCCTGAATTGACAGAGTCGGTGAACTGTGGCATCTCGCCCTTCACCAGGTGGCCGCTGATGAACGTTTGGTCGTAGTCCTGTCCTATGCCCTGTATGGCGATGCCTCGGAAGTTGGCTTCGGTCTTGAGCATGCCCGGTTTGATGCAGAAGCGGGCAACGGAGGCAACGTTGGGAATGTTGCTGAGGCGGGTCTTGACGGAGTCGTCAATGACGATGGGACTGTACTCCTGCTGTCCGAGGCTTTTGTAGTTGAGCACCTTGATATGTGCGCCGAAGCCCAAGACCTTGTCTTGTACCTCACGCTGGAAGCCCAACACAATGGCTACACTTACCAGCATTACAGCCAGGCCTATTGCTACGCCAAAAGTAGCAATACCGGTTGCAAGACGCGAGGCCCGTCCGTTATCGCCTCCTTGGGCGAAGAGTCGTTTAGCTACAAACCAGGTAAACATAAGCCTCCTCCAAACCTCCCCCTAAAGGGAGAGGCTTCTTTTCTTGTTATGGTGTTCGACAGGCTTCATCTGCATTGTTAAGTCCTTCCCTTTAGGGGAGGATTTAGGAGAGGCTTGTTCCGGGATAGGCTTCGAGCGCCTTTCTCAGTACGAACAACGCACGAGTGAGGTCTTCCTTCTTCAGGACGTATGCCAGGCGTACCTCATTCTTGCCGACACCGGGGGTGGTGTAGAAGCCGGCAGCGGGAGCCAGCATGACGGTCTCGCCCTCGTAGTTGAAGTCGCTCAGGCACCAGGCACAGAACTTCTCCGCATCATCTACGGGAAGCTTCGCCACAGTATAGAAGGCTCCCATCGGAATGGGACTATAGACGCCCGGGATGCGGTTCAGTCCGTCGATGAGGCACTTACGGCGCTCCACGTATTCGTCATAGACCTCGCGACCATATTCTTCCGGCTCATCCAGACTTGCCTCGGCAGCAATCTGACCGATGAGTGGCGGGCTGAGACGTGCCTGACAGAACTTCATGACGGCTTGGCGTACCTCTTTGTTCTTCGTGATGAGTGCTCCAATACGAATGCCACACTCGCTGTAACGCTTGCTGACGCTGTCGATGAGCACCACATTGTTCTCAATCCCTTCCAGGTGGCAGGCGCTGATGTAGGGGCTGCCGGTGTAGATGAATTCGCGATATACCTCGTCGCTGAAAAGGTAGAGGTCGTATTTCTTCACCAGGTCACGAATCTGGTTCATCTCGCGGCGCGTATAGAGGTAGCCTGTCGGGTTGTTCGGGTTACAGATAAGGATGGCACGTGTCTTCTCGTTGATGAGCTCCTCGAACTTCTCCACCTTGGGCAACGAGAAACCCTCGTCGATGGTCGTCGTGATGGTGCGGATGACGGCACCTGCCGAGATGGCAAACGCCATGTAGTTCGCGTATGCAGGTTCTGGCACGATAATCTCGTCACCCGGGTTGAGGCAGGCCAGGAAAGAGAACAGCACGGCCTCGCTGCCGCCGCTGGTGATGATGATGTCTTCGGGTGTCAGGTTGATATTGTACTTGGCGTAGTAGCTCACCAGTTTCTTCCTGTAGCTCAGGTAGCCCTGGCTGGGGCTGTACTCCAGGATGGTGCGGTCGATGTTCCTGATGGCATTGATGGCCGCCTGCGGAGTGGGCAGGTCCGGCTGACCGATATTCAGGTGATAGACGCGTATTCCTCTGTCTTTGGCGGCGTATGCCAGCGGAGCCAGTTTGCGGATTGGTGACTCAGGCATCTCTACACCACGTACGGAAATCTTGGGCATAACGATATATATTTAAGACCCCCTCTAAATCTCCCTCGAGGGGAGACTTCCTGTTCCTGTCACTCCCCCTCGGGGGAGACGGAAGGGGGCTTCGTTTACTTTTTCGCGTGCAAAGGTACAAAGAAAAATTAAGAATGAAGAATGAAGAATTAAGAATTTAATGGAAGAACCGAAGTTTTTCTTTTTATTGTCGAGCGGAAGTACTTTTTTTGATGCTTTAGCGGAAAGGCGCGATTCTTAGACTCTTTAGAGCAAAGGCGCGATTGTAGTCGCGGAGGTAGTCGCGGAAAGCGTTTAGGTCAACTTAAGGTTAAGGTCAAGGTTAAGGTCAAGGTTAAGGCCTTTCAGTCCTTAAGAAAGCCCCTCTCTCCTTTCCCCCGGGGGAGGAGTCGGAGAAGAGGGACCGGATTTTTTTAATTTTTTAATTTTTACTCGTCGCC